>NZ_NHCK01000094.1:0-41959 GCF_002172815.1 Hyphomonas sp. TMED31
TATCTACCACTTCTGGCAGATTGCTGCGCTGACGGATGCTCAACTGGCTACCCTCGAAGAGGAAGTTGGTACGTCCGGCAAAGGCGCTGAGTGGAAGGCCCAGTCGGAAGAACTGGCCAACGCCTGAGGCGGCTGATCCGGTCTCCGGATCAGTATTCTAAAATTGATGAAATGTTTGCGGCGGGGGCCTAGCGCTCCCGCCGCAAATGCGTTTAATATCAACGACATGCTGAAGTCCGAATTGATTGCAAAACTCGCTGTCGAATACAGTCACCTGCGCCAGGAAGATCTGGAGCGGGTGGTCAATGTTATTCTTGACGAGATCGGCTCTGCGCTCGCACGAGGGGATCGTGTCGAGCTCAGGGGCTTCGGTGCATTCTCGGTCCGGCAACGAGAGGCCCGCAAGGGGCGTAATCCCCGCACGGGTGAGTCTGTCGAAGTGCCGGCGAAATCGGTCCCGTTCTTCAAGGCTGGCAAGGAGCTTCGCGCCCGCGTGAATGGCGGCGAGGACCCCGAAGCGCGCTAAGCCCCATAGCAGCGTTAACTGAGTGTGGCGTCTTGACGCGCCCGGCAAATTCTCTGCCTATTTGCGTCTACGCTGAAATATCCAAGGCAAGGGAAAGGGGCGCACAATGCTTAAGGAATTCAAAGAGTTTGCCATGAAAGGCAATCTGGTCGACATGGCGGTTGGCTTCGTCATGGGCGGTGCATTCGCTACGGTTGTCACAGCTTTCATTCAGGGCGTGTTTCTGCCGATTCTGGCGCCGGTCATGGGCGGCATCGACCTGTCGGCTCTGACCTACACGATTTCCCCGGCCGAGCTGAACGAAGCTGGCGAAGTGGTCAAAGAGGCCGCGATCGTTGAGCTGGGCGCATTCATCGCCGCGCTGATCTCGTTCATCATCGTTGCGTTCGTCATGTTCCTTATTATCAAGGGCATGAACAGCATGCAGAAAAAGGAAGAGGAAGCTGCACCGGCTGCGCCACCGCGCCAGGAAGTGCTTCTGGAAGAAATTCGCAACCTGCTCGCCAAACAGAGCTAAGGGTTCGCGTTATCTCATTCATGAAGGGTTAAGCTCAGTATGCTTATCTTCATGGATAGTAGAGTACAGGTAGAGTAGTGAAGGGCGGCCTGATTGGTCGCCCTTCTTTTTTGCCTCCACGCCTTCGCACTCTAGATCCGACTGCATGAACGCAATTGTATTCGGATCGAATGGCGGGATCGGCCGCGCCCTGACAGAACAGCTTGTTCATCGAGGTCAGCACGACACGGTATTCGGCGTGTCCCGCACAGGCACCGCGCCGGATGGGGCGCTCGGGGTGACGGCTGACGCGCTGGACGAAGGCTCCCTGAGGACAGCCCTCAAGGAAATTGCAGGCGCAGGTGACATTCGACTCTGTATTGTCGCGATTGGCCTGCTTCATGCCGGGGAGGGGCTTCAGCCTGAAAAATCCTACCGCCATCAAAGCCGCGATGCGTTCGAGAAGATATTCGCCGCAAACACGATTGCGCCAGCGCTCATCGCCAAGCATGTGCTGGGCGAGATGCCGCGGTCGGGGCGATGGGTGTTTGCGCCCTTGTCTGCACGCGTCGGCTCCATCAGCGATAATCGCCTGGGAGGCTGGCATGCCTATCGTGCGTCGAAAGCGGCTCTGAACATGCTGATCCGGAACTATGCGATCGAGAGCGCCCGAAAGAATGACGAGTCCATCTGTGTCGGGCTGCATCCGGGTACGGTCGATACCGGACTTTCCGAACCGTTCCAGTCGAACGTGCCGGACACGCAACTATTTTCACCGGAACAGTGCGCAAGCTATTTGCTTAATGTCATCGAAGGCTTGCGCGCGCGTGACAGCGGGCATGTGTTCGACTGGGCGGGGAAGCGCATCGAGCCCTGAAGGGCGTCTCCCCCGCGAAAGGCAAAGTTAAGATCGTGCGGTCACACTGCTCCTATGGAAACGCTTGCTGCCTTCGTCGCCTATCTCACGGATGAACGCCGGATGGCTGACAAGACCGTCGAAGCCTACCAAAGCGACCTTGCAGGCTTTTTCGGCTTTCTGACGCAACATCTTGGGGAGCCGCCAACGCCGCAGCGGCTGGACAAATTGCGGGCGCGCGATGTGCGGTCGTTTCTGGCGCATCGCCGCCGGGATGGTCTGTCAGATGCCTCCATTGCGCGGCTGCTGTCGTCTATCAAGGCGCTCTATCGCTGGCTCGGCAGAACGTATGACATCGAGAATGCGGAGATCGCCTATCTGCAAGGTCCGAAACGTCCGCAGCGCCTGCCCCGTCCGGTGTCGGTTGAGGCGGCTAAGGACCTGATCGCAGAGGCGGGAACTGATCCGGATTCCGAAGCCTGGATCAATGCGCGTGATGCGGCCGTGCTGTCTCTGCTTTACGGGGCCGGGCTCCGCATCTCTGAGGCCCTCAGCCTGACGGGTGCAGACATTCCTCTGCCGGAGCGTTTGAGGATCACAGGCAAGGGCGGAAAGGTGCGTATCGTGCCGCTTATTCCAGCCGTGCGGGAAGCCGTGGACGCGTATGCCGGTTTGTGTCCCTACAATCTGGGTCGCAGCGATGCTCTGTTTCGCGGCGCGAAGGGAGGTGCGCTCAATCCACGTCTCATTCAGGGACTGGTCCAGAAGCTTCGCGCTGTTCTCGGGCTGCCATCGACGGCGACCCCGCATGCCCTGCGTCACGCTTTCGCGACACACCTGCTTGCGGCGGGGGCGGACCTTCGCGCGATCCAGACGCTGCTCGGGCACGCGTCGCTGTCTACCACGCAAGTGTATACGGGTGTGGATGCGACCCGCTTGAGGGATGTGCACTCTGCGGCGCACCCCCGGGCCTGAATAGCCTTAGTAAACTCATTCAAATTGCCCATTCCCGCCTTAATTCGCGGTAATCCTGTTCGTGTAGTGTGGGGAGGTATGCGGAAAGGATTGGCGCCATGGGTGTCAAAGGAAATGCAATTCTCGGCCTGATTACGCTTGCAGCGTTCATTGGCTGTGGGCTGATGGCACAAGCACAGGAAAGCCAGGTCGACTATGACGGTTTCCTCGGCCTGACTGCTGAGGTCTCCGAGTACCGCGCCTCGCGTCTGGTTGATCTCCATACGTTCAATGAGATGAAGACCGATCAGGACACAATCATTCTGGACACGCGCAGCGCTGACGCGTTCGAAATGGGTCACATCGACGGCGCGATCCACCTGAACTTTTCTGATTTTACGGACGACAAGCTCGCCAAGGTTATTCCATCCAGGGACACGCGCATCCTGATCTATTGCAATAACAACTTCACCGACAATGTGGCGCCCGTTCCTGTGAAGCGGATCGAACTTGCACTGAATGTTCCCACATTCATCAACCTCTACGGCTACGGGTATCAAGATATCTATGAGCTTGAGGGTGCGTATTCGCTGTCTGATCCAAAGATCGCGTGGGTCGCTGGTGACACACCATTCCAGACATCGCAGCGCTGAGACTCTTCAGTAAAACTCAATAGTTCATGTGCAGCATTGCATTCTTCGCAACCACACGTCATGTGACGCTGCGAACGAAATGCAAGAGCGAGATGCCCTGATATGACTGCAGATGCGACGCCTGTTGCCGCCAAAAAGGTAAGCCCCAACGCCCCGACCGAAGAAACGGTTCTGGAGGTGAAGCACTATACCGACCGGCTGTTCCGGTTCCGGCTGACCCGTCCGTCGAGCTTCCGTTTCCGGTCTGGTGAGTTTGTCATGATTGGGCTTTACAAGGATGACGGCCGTCCGCTTCTGCGCGCCTATTCAATCGCCAGCCCGAGCTGGGATGAAGAATTGGAGTTCTATTCGATCAAAGTGCCGGATGGTCCTCTGACGTCGCGCCTTCAGGCCATTCAACCGGGAGACAAGGTTCTGCTCGGCAAAAAGCCGACTGGCACGCTGGTGCATGACGCACTGGTACCAGGCAAACGGCTTTATTGTTTCTCCACCGGTACAGGCTTCGCGCCGTTTGCCAGCGTTGTGCGCGACCCGGAAACCTATGAGAAATTCGACGAAGTCATCGTCACACACACCTGCCGTGAAGCTGCTGAACTCGATTATTCCAAGGAGATTGTCGAAGAGACGCTGAACCACGAATTCCTCGGCGAACTCGCTCAAGGCAAGCTGCGCCGCTATGGCAGCTGCACGCGGGAAGACTATGAGTACAAGGGCCGCATCACGGATCTGATCGAAAGCGGGAAACTGTTCGAGGATCTCGGCGTGCCACCGCTGAATCCGGAAACGGATCGCGTCATGATCTGTGGCTCCATGGAAATGATCCAGGACGTGAAAGATCTGATGCTGAAGGCAGGCCTGACCGAAGGGTCGAATGCATCGCCGGCACAATTCGTGATCGAGAAGGCGTTCGCCGGCTAGCTCTTCCGAAAGCCGCATCTTGGCGGTTTCGCGCAGGCATGGTTAATCTTCCCACACGGGAGGACGTGACATGTTGCGTAGAGTTTCCAGTATCGTTGCGGGCAGTTTCGCCCTCTCTCTGGCATGCGGCCTCACCGCCACAGCCCAGGAGCGGGTGTGCCGCGTTGAGGACACGCCCACTGGCGCGAAAGTGGTTGGCGGCGTAAATGCCCACCTCGCAAACTGGCCCGGAATCGCGTCTATTCAGCTGCGCATGCAGCGCGGTACGTTCCACGTCTGTGGGGGCGCGGCCATTTCGAAGGAATGGGTGCTGACGGCAGCCCATTGTGTCGAAGGCTTTCGCGTATCCGAAGAGAGTGGGCGGGTCTTCGCCTATGAACCGGCTGGGGATGGCGGATCAGAGCGGAAAGTCGCTGCCATTCGCGTTCAGTTGGGAACGGGAGACCTGGGGCGCACGCCGGACGGTTCACAGGCCGCTTTTGTCACCGAGGTCATCACCCACCCCGCCTATGAAGGCGCGGAAGAGATCTACAAGGGCGCCGACATTGCACTGTTGAAGCTCGACACGCCTTGGGAGGGGCCGCACGCGACACTGTCCGCGGATGCGACGACAGATCGCCTGTCACAGGCCGGCGAAGAGGCATGGGTTGCAGGATTCGGCAATCTTGCAGAGCTCGAGCCCGGTCAGCGCACCAAGTGGCAGAATGCGCGCAATTTCGCCCTCGCCGCGCCAAGTCTCGTTCTGCAGGAGACATCAGCGCCGACCGTGAACGCATCGGTGTGTGAATCCCGCTTGCGGCGGGCGTCGATGCTGGAAGGCTATCCGGCGGAGTACCAGTCGCTGATCGTCGACGAAACATTGGTGTGTGCCGGTCTGGAAGAAGGCGGCCAGGATGCCTGTCAGGGTGATAGCGGCGGCCCGTTGGTCAAGTACGACAAGAATGGCTGCGCCTACCAGATCGGTGTTGTCAGCTGGGGCGTAGGTTGCGGTCGCTCCGCCAGTCCGGGCGCATACACACGCGTCTCTGCCTATGCCGACTGGGTACGCTCTTACGTGCCGGACGCGAACTTCATCGCCTACGCAGATGTTCCGCCGCCTACTCGCGGTGTCCCAGATCTGGTCTCGAGCGTTCAGCATGATTTCGACACGTTGGTGAAAGATATGCCCATCTCACTGGTCACACCGGCGGGGGACACTGTCAGCGTGGTGGAAAACGGCCAGATGGTGGATCTGAAAGTCACGCTGCCAGTGCGCGGCAAGCTCGTCCTGTTTGACTACAATGCCGACCAGATCCTTACCCAGCTTTATCCCAATCCGATTGAGGCCGCGGGACGCTGGCCGGTCCGAGAGGCAGGTGAGACGGTGTTGTTGGCCCGGGACATATTCGGCGAACCGGGTCTTAAGGCTGGCCCGCCGCTCGGCCCTCAATCCATGATCGCGATGGTCGTACCCGAGGATGCGAGACTGCCGGTTTCTCCGCAGCAGGGATTTCAACAGATAGATGCGCCGGTGGACTACATCACGCGACTCGTGCGCACCGCCTTGCGACAACAGCAACCCGTGCGCGGCTTGTTCCGGATCGCTGCGGCCACTGCCGCGCCAGAGGCCGAGCCGTCCGAGGTTGAAGAAATCGATGAACAGCCGCCGATCGAATCCCATCTGGCCATGGGCGTTTTGAACTATTGTATCGACTCCCGCATTTGCGGCAGCGACAGCGAGTAGACACCGGGCGACACACTGCGACAATAATCGATGAAATTTGCAACAACGTGTTCAGCGGGCGGTTACCGTACGCGTGCTACGCGAAGGAATGCTTCGCCGACTTATCGCAATCCTGCTGACAGTTTACGCGATCGCCTTTGCGTTTGGCGCGCTGACGGCTGTGCGCTGGCCTTCGATCATGATGGCGATGAGCTGGATTGTTCAGGATGACATTGCGGGCGGTCTGGAAAGCGTCGACTGGCGAGAGCTTGGTATCGCGCATGGAGGGCCTTACCTGCTGGCCGCGCTCTGTTTCTACTGTTCAGCTGCAATGATCGCCGCGAAACGCCCCGGCGGTGTGCTCTGGTATGTCATGGGCCTGTTTGCGGGCATCCCGTGCCTGTACCTCGTGACCTTTGAGCCGGGCTGGTGGAATGACCCGAGCGCCGCCGAAGGCGCAATTGCAGGTGTGTGTGCGGGGGCGTTCCTTTTGATGCTCGCAGTTTGGGAATTGAGATTGCGCCGAGTGCGCCCACAGGATGCCGCGGCAGAGAGTGCGCCCGTGCTTCTGTCTCAACCGATCCTGGTGAGCGATCCGACACCACAGGCAATCCAGAGGCCTGTGCCGATGAAACCCGCGCGTGTTCCCGCCGCAATAGCTCGCCAACGCGCCAGTTTTGCACTGCATGGCCGCAAGATTCAGGAAAAGCGGCGGCGCGCGGCTGAGCACTAATCATTTGCTGCAGCGTCCTGCCCGCCATACCCTCTGTTGAAAACAGAATGGGAGGAAATGGGATGAGCGTGAGGCGTGCTATTGGATTGATACTGGCACTGATTGGCGGTTGGCTATTCTGGGGCGGCGTGTCCGCAGTCAATATCTTGGTGAATCGGGGCAGCAGCCTGTCGGATGCCTTGATGCAGCCCCCCACCAGCCTGTTGAGGCTGCTGGCGACGGGTTTGGTTTTGATTGGCGGGTTGGCGGTTCTGGCGGGCAAGGGCATGGGGCGCTGGATCGCCCTGATCGGCATCTTGTTATTCAGCCTTCTGGGCGGCCTTATGATCCTTGCGGGTGCGGATTCGGTGATGTGGGCCGATGAGGCCGTGATCAGCGGGGTGCTGTGGGCGCTCTTTCTGGGCCTTGTGATAACGAAACGCAGCTAAACCAAACTTGCAGACCCCGCCGCATTGATTTCAGGGGCAAAATGCCTAGTTTGGCGGCTCATTCCTACTGGGCCCTCTAAGCAAGGCAGAATTCCCCATGGCTGAGACATACGACGTCGTCATTATCGGTGGCGGCCCCGGCGGCTACAATTGCGCAATCCGCGCTGGCCAACTTGGCCTGAAAACGGTCTGCATCGAAGATCGCGGTGTTCTGGGCGGTACATGCCTGAACGTTGGATGCATCCCGTCGAAGGCGCTGCTTCACGCGTCTGAACTCTACGCCACAGCGCAGAATGAATTCGAAGCGATGGGAATCAAGACCGGCAAGCTGGAAATCGATCTCGACAAGATGATGGCCCAGAAAACCGAGGCTGTGGACGGTCTGACGAAGGGTATCGAATTCCTCTTCAAGAAGAACAAGGTCGACTACATCAAGGGCCGCGGCAAGATCCTTGGAAAAGGCAAGGTCGAGGTCAAAGGTCTTGATGGCAAGATCCAGACGCTGGACACGAAGAACATCGTAATTGCGACCGGGTCTGAGCCGACCAATCTGCCGGGCATCGAGATTGATGAAGAGCGTGTTGTTACCAATACCGGCGCGCTGTCGCTGACCTCCATTCCGAAGCGCCTGGTTCTGATTGGCGCCGGTGTGATCGGCCTCGAAATGGGGTCCGTCTGGGCGCGTTTGGGCTCTGAGGTGACAGTTGTCGAATATCTGGATCGCATCATGCCCGGCGCCGATGCCGATGTGGCAAAGGAAGCGCAGAAGATCTTCAAGAAACAGGGTCTCAATTTCCGACTTGGCATGAAAGTGACTGGCGTTGAAAAGCTGAAGTCCAAGCTGAAGCTCAGCATGGAGCCTGCAGCAGGTGGCGACAGCGAGACGCTGGATGCGGACGTTGTAATCGTCGCAATTGGTCGCAAGCCATATACCGAAGGCCTGGGCCTGGAGGCAGTCGGTGGAACAACTGACAAGCGCGGTGTGGTGCAAACCACAGACGGCCATTTCAAGGTGGCTGACGGCGTTTGGGCGGTTGGTGACTGTATCCACGGACCAATGCTGGCCCACAAGGCAGAAGATGACGGTGTCGCGGTTGCCGAGCTGATCGCTGGCAAGGCCGGTCATGTGAATTACGAGCTTGTTCCAAGCGTGGTCTACACGAAACCTGAGATGGCCTGGGTCGGTCAGACCGAGGAACAGCTGAAAGAGGCTGGCGTGGACTATGTGAAAAGCAAGTTCCCCTTCATGGCCAATTCGCGCGCGCGGACGAACCACGAGACGGACGGTTTCGTCAAAATGCTGGCCGACAAGAAAACCGACAAGATCCTCGGTGTTCACATGGTTGGCGTGGGTGTCGGCGAATTGATCGCCGAGGTTTGCGTTGCGATGGAATTCGGCGCGGCGTCCGAGGACATCGCCCGCACCTGTCATGCGCACCCCACCCTGTCCGAAGCGGTCCGTCAGGCTGCAATGGGCATTGAGGGCTGGACGATGCAAATGTAGGCAACTGGCATTTCGTCAGATTGGATCTGAATTAAAGGGTGGACCCGGCTGCTGTTCGGGCCCACCCTTTTTTGCATGTACACACATTCTGGAGCTGGCTGGCATATCCGCGACTTCGAGCGCAGGGACTATCGTCCGTGCTATCAGGTGTTTCGGGAGTGTTTGAGGGAGTTCCCGTGGCGCGGGCCTGCCGCGCCCTATTTACGACAATTGTTCAATGCCCTGCCGACGGCCATGGCCCTTGTCGCGGAAGAGCCGCAAGCTGGCGTGATCGGGTTCATGACATTGCGTCCGGATACTGGCTATGTGGACCATTTGTTCGTCGCGAATGACTGGCGCTTGTGCGGTGTCGCGCGAGGCTTGCTACATGTTGGCCGCGACAGGATGGGGCAGGCATTGATCCTGGATGTGGACGCCCAGAACACAGCGGCGCGGGACGCGTATGAAAAGCTGGGCTGGAAAGTCTTCGCCCGCGCGGGTGAGGCAAGCGCAGAACAGATCCGCCTGATCGGGCCGTAGGACCTATTCCGCCGCCCGCATCAGGGCTTGCATCCTGTCGAGCCAGGCAAGCCATGCGGCTCGGCCGGACTTCGTCAGATGAATACGGGTCTGCGGCCTCCGGCCGACGAAACGCTTTTCCAGTTCGATGTATCCCGCCTCTTCCAGCTTCCGCAGATGTGTAGAGAGGTTTCCATCTGTCGCGCCGACCTTGTCGCGAAGTTCGCCAAAGATCGCCGGATTTACACTTGAGAGGTAGGCCATGATGCCAAGCCGCAAACGGCCGTGAATGACGTCATCAATGTCATTATGATCGAAGGGGTTTTCGCCTGACATTGCGTTTACACCGTCTCCGACGGTTCATTCCGCATCAGCAACATGCCTGGCAGGAACACACAGATGGCGGCAACGGCTGAGCCAAGCAGCACGATGTAAGGCGTATTCATAAGCAGGACGGCCGGCACCGTACTCGCGATGGCTGCGGTGCCGCTGATGGACAGAACCCTGTTCTGCGCCATCTCGCCAGACACGAATTGCGCAAGCCCATATAGACCAATCACCATTGGAACGGACCACATGAAGGCGCCAGTCCCTTGCCCCAGCAGAGCGGCGAGAAATGCACCTGTGAAGTACGCGCCGAGAAAGCATCCCGACGCCTGCCATACAATACGCGACACCTGATTCCCGACCGAAGCGGCGCCTGGCTTATGGCCGGAGAACCGCATTTGCATCAGGAACATGCCCCCCATACCGATCACGATATAGCCGACCCAGAGCGCGGCGAAGGCGACGGGTTGCAAACCGAACATGCCCGTCGAAATCGCGTAGTGACCCAAGTAAGCGAACGTCGTCAGGCCGCCCCACCACGCCAGGAAACGTCCGCCCAGCAGAGGGGCTTTCTGGCCCGCTTCGGCAAGGTCGCGCACGTAAGCGAGATCATCAGTCAGGGATTGAGGGCTCATTTTTTGTCTCCACAAATAACTTTGAAATACAAAGTATATTGATAAACAGAAAAGTCAAGCAGGCCATGATAGCTTCCGGCTTTAATGATTATCCTGTGGCAGAACTGGTGGGATCAGCTCTCGGCGAGGCGAGCAACTTCCGCTTCGGACAGTTCCGAATTGTCGTAAACGTTGGCGACATCATCAAGATCGTCGAGCACGTCCAACAGCTTCATCAGCGTGTCAGCGGCCTGTCCTTCGACCGGGATGGTATTCTGCGGTTTCCAGATCAGTTTGGTCGACTTGGCTTCGACCTCTTCCCCGAAATGTTCGACGAGTGCGTCCGCGACCGTCTGCAGGTCTTCGCGAGCAGTGTAGATCCAGTGGCCTTCATCATCGGACTCAACGTCCTGCGCGCCAGCCATGATGGCCGCTTCCATGATTTCATCGTCGGAGCCGGCCTCTGGCGAATAGTGGATCTCGCCAACCTGATCAAAGCTGAAAGAGACTGATCCCGTCTCACCGAGATTGCCGCCATTCTTGGAGAAAGCTGTACGGACTTCGGTTGCCGCCCGATTCTTGTTGTCGGTAGAGGCCTCGACAATGATGCCGACACCGCCAGGACCAAACCCTTCATAACGAATGTCGACATAATCTTCGCCGCCGCCGCCCTGGCCCTTATCGACCGCGCGCTGGATATTGTCCTTGGGCATCGACTGGCCCTTGGCGTTCTGAATGGCCAGGCGCAGGCGTGGATTGGCGTCCGGATCTGGCCCGCCCATTTTGGATGCGATCGTGATTTCCTTGGACAGTCGGGAAAACAGCGCGGCGCGCTTCTTGTCCTGTGCGCCTTTGCGGTGCTGGATGTTTGCCCATTTACTGTGGCCTGCCATGGCGCCCTCGTCGAATTTGGTCTGGTTCAGGAGAAGGGAGGCGTTTAGCGCAGGTTTGCATTTCGGCCAAGCTCCCCTTGTGCAGAGGGTGATCCAGGGCAAAGATTTGCGGTGCGGCGACGGAACACAGAGGCTTTTGCAAATTTTTCCGCGCCAAATTGACACTTACGTCAACGTCAACCTTGCGTCTTTGATTTGTCGGCGTTAGGCACACCCCACGCTAGTTTAATTCCAACAAATGTCTGGAGCGGTTGTATGAAGGTCCTGGTGCCCGTCAAACGCGTGATCGACTATAACGTCAAGGTTCGGGTGAAGCCCGATCAGACGGGCGTCGATCTCGCCAATGTCAAAATGTCGATGAACCCATTCGACGAAATTTCGGTCGAAGAAGCGGTTCGCATGAAGGAAGCCGGAACGGCAACTGAAGTCGTTATCGTGTCCATCGGCCCGAAACAGGCTCAGGAGACTATCCGCACCGCACTGGCCATGGGCGGCGACCGCGGAATCCTGATCAACACCGACGAAACCGTTGAGCCGCTGGCTGTCGCGAAAATTCTTGCAAAAGTCGTTGCCGACGAGAGCCCGGATCTCGTTCTTCTTGGCAAGCAAGCCATTGACGACGATTCCAACCAGACAGGCCAGATGCTGGCCGCTCTGCTGGATTGGCCGCAAGGCACCTTCGCTTACAAGATCGAGAAGGACGGCGACGCCCTTACGGTGACTCGTGAGGTCGATGGTGGTCTGCAGACAGTGAAGCTGGCAACGCCAGCGATTGTCACGGTAGACCTTCGTCTGAACGAACCGCGCTATGCATCGCTGCCAAACATCATGAAGGCCAAGAAGAAGCCGATCGATGAGAAGGCGCCTGGTGATTATGGCGTCGATATCTCGCCACGTCTGTCGGTTGTGAAAGTCACCGAGCCGCCGGTCCGTGAAGCCGGTGAAAAGGTCGAAGACGTTGCGACGCTTGTTTCGAAACTCAAATCAGCAGGAGCGATCTAATGGCTGTTCTGGTTATTGCTGAACATGACAATGCGGCCCTGAACGACGCAACCCATAAGGTGGTGACGGCTGCTGCCAAATTTGGCGGCGACGTTGATGTCCTGGTTGCCGGCGAAGGCGCTGGCGATGTTGCGGCTTCGGCTGCGAAAATCTCCGGTGTCCGCAAGGTGGTCCACGCTGATGGTGCGTCGGTTGCCAAACAACTGGCGGAAGCCATGGAAGCACTCGTGGTTCCGATGATGGATGGCTATGACGCCGTGTTCATTCCCGCCACGACGATGGGCAAGAACGTCGCGCCACGCATCGCTGCAAAGCTGGATGTGATGCAATTGTCCGACATCACCGACGTGATCGACTCTGAGACATTCGAGCGTCCAATCTATGCCGGCAACGCGATCCTGACCGTGAAGTCTTCCGACGCAAAGAAAGTCGTTACCGTTCGCGGAACGGCGTTTGACGCGGCAGGCGAAGATGGTTCCGCACCGGTGGAAACGGCCGAAGCGCCAGCTGGTCCTTTCAAATCCGAATTCGTGTCGGAGCAAATGGTCAAATCTGACCGTCCGGAACTGGCAGGCGCCAAGCGCGTCGTGTCCGGTGGCCGCGCTCTCGGATCGAAGGAAGAGTTTGATCGCCTGATTGTGCCACTGGCTGACAAGCTGGAAGCGGCTGTGGGTGCCTCCCGCGCTGCAGTGGATGCTGGTTACGCACCAAACGATTATCAGGTCGGCCAGACGGGCAAGATCGTTGCTCCGGAACTTTATGTTGCCGTCGGAATCTCCGGCGCGATCCAGCACCTTGCTGGCATGAAGGACTCCAAGATCATCGTGGCGATCAACAAGGATGAAGAGGCCCCGATCTTCCAGGTTGCCGATTACGGCCTGGTCGCAGACCTTTTCTCGGCTGTGCCCGAACTGACAGACGCCCTCTAGGCGCTCGTCTCACTCATGACAACAAGCCCGCAGTTCCGAGATGGATCTGCGGGCTTTTTCATGTCTGGTGCCGAGGCCGAACCGCTCTATAGACGTGTGATGAGTGCGGTGGGCGTGCCGCACGCGTATCGGACAATCGCTCGAGGGGCATCGTGACACCGGCTGAGCAAGAAACATCGTCAACGGCGAAAGCAGGCGTCAGATATTTTCTGGCCAGCCTCGTTGCGCTGGTGATTGACTATCTCGCTACGCTTTTCCTGCATCATGGGCTCGGCCTCGCTCTGTCAGTCGCTGCCGGATTGTCGCTTCTTGTCGTCGGTCTGATTTTCTACTTCGTGCATGAGTTCTGGACCTTCCAGCGGAGTACTTCCGCTCTGTCCGTAAGGCGGCTGGTGGCAAATCTGGTCGTACTGGTGATATCGGGGGCCCTGAGGGTCGCAGTTATCTTCGCGTTGGAGATATGGCGCGCCCCAGAGGGGATCTGGGTGACGCTCTACTTCTTGGCCGGTGTCGCTTGCTCTTTCACTGCCAATTTCGTGCTCAACAGGTTCG
This sequence comes from Hyphomonas sp. TMED31, assembly GCF_002172815.1. Taxonomy (NCBI): domain Bacteria; kingdom Pseudomonadati; phylum Pseudomonadota; class Alphaproteobacteria; order Hyphomonadales; family Hyphomonadaceae; genus Hyphomonas; species Hyphomonas sp. TMED31. The sequence goes on from NZ_NHCK01000094.1 coordinate 13,586, forward strand.
TTGTTTTTCGAGATTAGCAAGGTTCGTGTTTTGCAGCGGCGTTGGAGAAGCGCCGGAAATCCATGTTAGTCTGACTGCGTGTCGCACTTGTGTTTGACGCACTGCACAAACAGGATATGACTGCAGACTTTTACGACGTTCCGGACGAGATAGATGACAGACCTGAAGACGATTGGTGTGATTGGCGCGGGCCAGATGGGCAACGGTATTGCCCATGTCAGTGCGCTTGCAGGCTATAATGTTGTCCTGAGCGACATTTCGGAAGACGCGCTGGCAAACGGCATGCAGGCCATTGAGCGCAACATGGCCCGCCAAGTCAGTCGTGGGCAATTCGAGCCGGACGCAATGACTGCTGCAATCGCGCGCATCAAGCCAACAACTGTTCTCAAGGATCATGAAGCTGCAGACTTGGTCATCGAGGCCGCGACCGAGCGCCGTGAAGTCAAGGAACAGATTTTCAAGTCTCTCTGCGAGATCGTGCCAGCCAGCACATTTCTCGCGACCAACACGTCCTCCATTTCCATTACACGACTTGCTTCTGTCACGGATCGCCCCGAGCGCTTCATCGGCCTGCACTTCATGAATCCAGTGCCACTGATGAAGTTGGTCGAGGTTATTCGCGGTCTGGCCACAGATCAGCAGACCTATGACATGGCCATTGGATTTGCTGAGCGCCTGGAAAAAACCACGACGAATGCCGAAGACTATCCGGCTTTCATTGTGAACCGCATTCTCGTGCCAATGATCAACGAAGCCGTTTATGCGCTGTATGAGGGCGTAGGCACTGTCGAGAGCATTGATACGGCCATGCGCCTGGGGGCGAACCACCCGATGGGGCCGCTGACCCTCGCGGACTTCATTGGTCTGGATACGTGTTTGTCGATCATGCAGGTGCTGCATGATGGTCTGGCTGACACGAAGTATCGCCCGTGCCCACTTCTCGTGAAATATGTCGAGGCGGGTTGGGTCGGCAAGAAGGTCGGTAAGGGCTTCTACGACTATTCCGGCGATGTGCCGGTCCCGACGCGTTAACCGCCTGAAGGTTGAGTTCTGTAGCAAATACTGCAGGCCAGGGGACATCAAGGCGCTGTTTAGTACCTTGAAAAATGAGATATCTATTTTCGTTTCCTTAACCCCGGAGTGCTTTACTCTAGGGGAAGTATCCCGTCTTGGGATGAGGGGACACGTTCATGGTTTATTATGCAGCTGACGGGATAAACGCTTCCCATGAGCTCGAAACCTTCGAAACGTCGGCGAGACCGCAAGCCTTTATCGCCAGGCGGCAGGTCGGCTCACGTCTTCGGACAACAGCTGCGCGGTCTCTACTCCGATGTGCTCTCAGAGCCGGTGCCGCTGAGGCTGCAGCACTTGATAGAGACAATGCGACAAGCGGAAAAATCCAGAAAGAAATAATCGCGCGGGTGGGACTACGCTAATGACAGAGACAATCAACGAATCCTGGTCTTTCGTGGATGAGCTGGAAGCGCTCTTGCCGCAGATGCGAGCCTTCGCGCGTAGCCTGTGCAATGATGCAACGCTTGCCGATGACATTGTACAATCGGCCTGTCTAAAGGCGTGGAGCGCTGCGGATACGTTCGACCGCACTGCGCAGATGAGGCCCTGGATTCTGCGGATCGTCAGAAATGAATACCTTCAGCATTGTCGCCGTGCGTGGCGGAATGTGGACGTGGAGTCTGAATTCCTGGAAGAGACGCTCGTGGACTACACGTCTGCCGAACTTCAAAGCGAAGCGTCTCATGCAATTCAGGCTATCTACGCGCTACCGCTGAAGCAACGGGATGCCGTCATTCTGGTTCTCGCGGCTGGTCTCACCTATGAGGAAGCCGGCGCGATCATGAATTGTTCTCCGGGCACGATCAAAAGCCGGGTGAACAGAGCTCGTGCTGTACTGATGGACGGTCTCAATGGTCTCATACCGGTCATTTCCAATGATGGGGGCCAAGATGATATGGATCGCTCGACGCTCAACGGGTTGGTAATGTATGCTGAAGGCCTGATGGCTCGTGCGGCCTAGTGAGCTCAAGCGAGTAGCAAGAAGACGCTGACCGAATAAAGTGCCATGAGCGCCCCGGTCTTTATGCCGGCCGAAATCAGGAACGGACGCAAATCCGACCAGGTAGTATTCCGCGCAATTGCGGCGACTGAGCTTGCAATATCCTGCTCCAGACCTTCTCGCGATTGCCCTGCCAGCATCAGCATTATTTTCGAAGTGCGAGTCGCGGGCGCGGCTTGGGCTTCTGTGAGTACTCGTTGAAATACATGTCCCGCGACAACCTCGCTCAAGGCCAGCTTGGGGCGCCATCCATAGCGCGCTAACTCCGTAAGGCCCAGACGAACAAACGGCCACGACACCCAGATGTCCCTGATAAGGAACAGCCCGAGCACGACCGAGACGCTCAAGACAAAGTGCTGACGCTCCAGCGCTCCATAGTGCGCGAGCCCCCACAGTGCGATCAGCAGCGTGAGCTTGATACCTGTGGCAATTGCGAATGCCCGAAAGCTCCTCTTCAGGAAGTCGTCAGCATGACGCTTGATGCGTCGGCGTGTTTCGATTGCGGCAGCTTCGATTGCCTGATTTTTCTGCGACGACACTCCTTTTTCAAGGTAGCGGCGTCCGAATGCCAAGCCTGCGCCAACGGCAGAAGCTATGAGGAAGAATGATCTCATCTCTCCAATATAGGAAGAATTCGACAGCTTGTCTGAGTTTTATGTGAGCGATCTTTTATAGCAATCCGAGCAGAAGTCGTTGCGCATGCCGCGTCGCTGTTTTTGGATCTCTTACAAGGGTGTACCCAAGCAGCATTGCGCCAGCCGACACGGATACGGGATACTTTTGAACGAGTGACTTCAAGGTGTCGAATGGAAGATCTGCCAGGGCGTTTGCTGTCGTCTCTTCCAGATCATCGATCTCCTCGGAGGATTTCCGGTATGGCAGGAGAAAGATGTACAGCATGAGGGCGGCTATGCCGATCAGAAGGGCCGCGACCGTAAAGCAAGCCGCGATCAGTCCGATGACGGAAGATAAGGCGAGCACGCCTGCAACGGAAAGTGCAAGCATGCCGCCGAAACCGCTGACGATTCCGGCGACTGCCGCGAACAGCCTGAGCTTGGTCGCATCCATAGATTATTTGCCTCGCATCATCGCGAGGATCAGTCCAGCACCGAAGGCGATTCCAACAGCAGCAAACGGGTTCTTGCGAATTTCAGCTTCAACTTCGCCCCGTGTCTCCTTGAATTGTCCAGATGCCTTCTCGGCAAACTCCTTGCCTTTCTCCACTCCTGCTTGAGCTTTGACTTTTGCAAGTCCACGGACGTCTTCCATGACATTTTTGAGGTCACTGCGCAGCATCGCGATGTCGTCTTTTAGGGCTGCGTAGTCATTTTCGGTTTCAGCTTTGAGCGTACTCGCCGTCTTGGTGTTCACGATTAATCTCCTGTATTGGGATACATAACCCAAACGACCAGACGCCGAGTTTGTTCCTCTAACTGGGTCAGTTTTGTGAAGAGGAACAATTACACCACATCTACGTTCTGATCACATGGATGCTTTCAGAAACAGATTGTCGCGGTACGTTACCCTCCCGCCTGATGTGTGGGAGCAGTTTGACCATCTTGACCTGCGGTCGCGCGTCTTCCACGCGAATGAGGACATCATTCGCGTTGGGGAGAAACCCCGCAACATGTACTTCGTGAAAGATGGCTGGGCGATCCGGTACCGAACCCTGGACGACGGTCGCCGGCAAATTGTCAATTTCATGCTGCCTGGAGATGTCTTTGACTTGCAGGTTGTGGCGGGTGTGGAAGCCGATCATTCCGTGACTGCCTTGACTCGGATGGCGGTGCAGGCCGTAAGCGCAGAGCAATTTATTCACTGTCTGAGAAGCAATGCGGATATAGCATCCGCTTTCTGGTGGGCATCGGTCCAGGAGGAGTCGATCCTCAGGGAGCAGATTGTCCGCATCGGTCGCCGATCAGCCAAAGAACGCATTGCGCATCTCCTGCTGGAGCTACAGCGGCGCATGCATGCGGCGATGGGCGGTTCCGAAGTTCACTTGCCGATGCCCCTTACGCGCACGGACATGGCAGATGCACTGGGACTGACACCTGTGCATGTATCCCGAACCATGTCTGCGCTCCGCCGCGTGGGGCTGATCGATGAATCGCGGGGACAAATAACGATTTTGGACCGGGATCGCCTCACCGCCCTGTCGCAGTTCGACACAGACTATCTGCACATGCGGAAGCTGGATTTTGCTGCTCAACCTGAGCTGGCGGAACGCGCGTTGAATGGAACTCGAACGGAGAATGGTGTCGTCCGCTGAAGATTCAAAAGCCCTACTCGACGCCATTAGTCCTGATTTCAATTACTGGAGAATAAGATGCAAACCACTCACAACGAAAAAGAAGTATCAACAACAGAAGCCCGTCAGGGCCGCCGCCGAACCGGCTTGTTGAATGTCATGGCGATCGGCATCGTGATCGCTCTTATCGGAATGTTGCTCGCCTTCGCTATTACGGCCTAGACGATCTCCAATCACATACAAAAAAGGCCGCTCCNGACTTGTCNGGAGCGGCCTTTTATTGATCGCNAGATGTTGGGATCAAGCNTCTACCTTGTTGTGNGCAGGATGGAAAAAGAGCGCCTGNCCGATCGCGGCCTTCACNGTATTCTCCTGGAACGGCTTTGGAATCAGATAGGTTGGTTCTGGACGTTCGCCGGTGAGCAGTCGCTCGGGGAAGGCTGTAATGAAGATGATTGGAACATCGTGGTCGGCAAGAATATCGTGGGCCGCATCAATGCCTGAGGACCCATCGGCCAATTGGATGTCGCAAAGCACGAGCCCAGGCAGGTCGGCGCCGAAGAGAGAAAGCGCCTCACGGTGGGTCGTGGCAATGCCGGTGACGGTGTGACCGAGATCTTCGACAAGGCTTTCTAGGTCTGCCGCAATGATCGGCTCATCCTCGATGATGAGGACCTTCGTGGCCAGTTCGCTTTCGATCTCTTTTTGCGCGTCTTGCTCAAGCATGCGCTGCTCATCATCGGAAATTCCGAGAATGTAGGCCGCTTCGGAGGCAGAAAAGCCTTCGAGTGCTGTCAGCAGGAAAGCCTGACGCTGAATTGGGGCTAGCGATTGAAGGCGTGTGTCCGCCGGGTCGCTGGACGCAGCAGCTTTGCCTTCCAATTGTGCGCCTGTCGTTCCCCAGATAACATGGAAGAAACGATACAGGGAAAGTCGCGGATCTTCAGAATCCTCAACAATATCAGGATTTTCGACGAGTGCCTGCAGAGATGCGCGAATGTAAGCGTCGCCGCTATCTTGACTGCCGGTTAGTGCCCGCGCGTATCGCCGAAGAAACGGCAAATGGGGGGCGAAGGATTGTACCAAACTCATGGGAACCTCTCTTCTGGGACCNCATTAATAATTCCTGAAACCCGTCTAGGTTCCACCATAGTGCAAAAAACTGCACTTTGTTGGAACTTTTACGCTGCCTGTAGGTTTATGGATTAGACTCATATAGTAGGTATTTGGATCGTGAATCAGGATAGTTTAGACGGAATGGACAAGACCGGACGCACAAACGCCGTCAAATCCGACCTCGGAAGCAAGAGGCGGACGCAGCGCATTGGTGAACAATTGCGGCGCGTGTACGACGAAGTTGCGCAAGAAGATGTTCCGGACGAGTTCCTTCGGCTTCTCGAAGAAGCTGACAAGGCTCGCCCATCTTCAACCTCAGACAAATCCTGAGGGGGCGGCCATGACAGACAATAAGGAAAAGCTNAGCGACGCGGAATTCAAGCGCGAGCTNGCCGAGCTGATCCCGCACTTGCGCGCATTTGCNCGCAGCCTGTGCGGTGATGCAACCCTCGCCGACGACTTGGCCCAGGATGCAATGCTGAAAGCGTGGAATGCGCGTGAATCCTTCCAGGCCGGGACGAACATGAAGGCGTGGGCCTTCACCATTCTTCGCAACGTGTTTTATTCCGAAAAGCGCCGTTCCTGGCGGCGAACGCCGCTCGACCCCGAAGTTGCAGAAGCTACACTGGTCTCCAATAGCAATCCTTCAGACTCGATAGACCTTTTGGCCATGCGCAATGCGCTGGGCATGTTGCCGATCGACCAGCGTGAGGCGCTGATTCTCGTTGGAGCGGGCGGGCTGCCTTACGAAGAGGCTGCGGAAATTTGTGGTGTTGCTGTCGGAACTATCAAGAGCCGTGTTTCTCGTGCGCGCAAGGCGATCGTCGAGATCCTTGAGACGAATGGCGCAGGTTTCAGCGATGATTCCAACATGAAGGCAGAGGACGCATTCAACGACATCATGCGGCAGGCGGACGATATTGCCGGTGTCGGATGATCAAGAAGTAATAGAGTCAGATAGCGCACCCCCAAGTGCAGCGCCGCTCCGGAACAAGCTCGTCCTGACGCTTGCCGCGGCGCTAACGCCTGTCCTGCTCTTGTCCGCCTTTAAAGCCTACATCGACGCCAGCGACGTACGGGAGAGCCAGGCTCAGAACCTGGTGATCGTGGCTGGCGCAGCAATTGATGGCGTGAATCAATCGCTTCAGCAGGCGGAGTTGTTGCTATCTCTCTACGAGCCGCGGCTATCAGCCGGAGAATGTAGTGGGGTGTATAACGAGCTGATCGAGTATATTCCGTCTCTCACGAATGTTGTCGCATTCGACGAAAAGAGTGACGTGATCTGCGCCGCCGTCGGTTCTCCCAAACTTAGTCGTGAGAATCAGGTCTTGCATGATCGTCTCCGCTCTGGCGGAGATTCTTTTGCGCGAAGTGATGCCTTCTTTGGATCCGCAAGTGAAGAATGGTTGTTCGCCTTGAACAAGCGCGTCGAAAACGAAACGGGCGAGTTCACTGGAATAAACACATTTGCGCTGGGTGCAGTCGATCTGGCAAACCTTGTCCGCACGGGGTATTTGCCAGAATCCGTTTCGCTCGCGATTGCCGACGAAACAGGACGTGTGTTCGGAGATACGCCCATTACGTCCATTCCGGAAGAATGGATCGAAGCGGTGAACGAAACCCGCGATGCACAATTGTTCCGGGCGGACGAGACTGACGGAAGCACCGTTGACGTAGCCCTTCGACCCGTCGGAGACTCGAACATCTACGCGGTGATAGCGAGACCGTCATATGGCTTATGGAATGACCTTTTTGTACGCCCTGCAACATCCTTCGGTTTGCCCCTTCTGGCCTTTGCCGTAACGCTCTTGTCGGCGTGGCTGGCGATTGACGGGCTTGTACTTCGCTGGATTTCCAGACTGACGCGCACGGTCCGTATATACGGTGCGGGTAGATATCAGTTCAAAGCGGGCAACTCGTTCTCTGATGCGCCCTCTGAAATCCGAAGCCTGGCCCGCGCAATGGAAGTGATGGCGCAGGATATCGATCACCGGGACCGGGATCTGAAAGAAGCGATTGCGACCCGCGATGCAGCGGTGAAAGAGATTCACCATCGGGTGAAAAACAACCTCCAGATCGTAACGAGTTTCTTGAACCTTCAAGGGCGCCAGCTAAAAGATCCGCAAGCCAAAGAAGCCATTTCGGCAACGCGACATAGAATTGATGCCTTGGCAATTGTGCATCAGACACTTTACCAGAACGAGCGACTGGAGAGCGTGGACATGCGCCCATTCTTGACCGGGCTGCTGAACCATCTTTCGGATGCGTTGGGAATGACCGAATCTGGTATCAATCTTGTTCAGACCTATGATGATATTCAGCGTGACGCAGATGATGCAATTCCGATGGCTTTGTTCATTGTCGAGGCGGTCACAAATGCGATGAAGTATGCATTTGAGGAAGATGGCGGCGAAGTTGCAGTAAATCTGACCGCTGATTCTGAAACTGTTACTCTTGAGATAAGGGATACAGGGCTCGGATATGAGGTGAAGGATGGGAGCTCTGGTCTTGGGTCAAAGCTGATGGTTGCTTTTGCGAGACAGCTTTCGGCGGAGTTCACGACGGAAGCCAAACCAGGTCAAGGATGTTCCCACCGTTTGGTGATGGACCTTTAAGATCTTAACAAAAAGCCCGGACCATGTCCGGGCTTCGATTTTGGCGGTAGTTCGAAACTATTGTGGAATATCGGTAGATTCAGTCATCGATTCACCAGCGTCGTTGACCGCATTCTCAGCTTCTTCGCTGGCTGCTTCGATCTCCTCGGCTGCATTATCTGCAGCGTCCCGCAGGCTTTCGCCTGTCTCTTGCATTTCTTCCTCAACTGGGTTCGATACCTCTGCGCCTGGTGTTTCCACACCATCTGATTGGCTATCGTAATCGCATGCACTTAACATGCTTGCTGATAGAGCGGCGGCGGCAAAAATGGAGTTTCTCATATTTCTTCATCCTCGGTAGCTGAGGGTTCAACGCAGTAGTTGATCGCATGTTCCGTCGAGCTGAGATGGGAACCGTCAGCGAAGGGCGGCGTTTAAAGGGTATGAATTCCAATACGCCCCGCCCGATAATTGATGCTCCTTGTGCCAATCAAGGCCTTTCTGCGAATGTGAAAGTGTTGTTCCGACTCATTGGGATCGGTAAGGTAAGCGCGGTGTTGTCTATGGTGATCGTGGCGCTCAGTCAGGTTTGTTCCTGTGCCTGGAACAAATGCGGCCGGCTTCAGTGNCGNAGAGCATCCCGCGTCCTATTGCTGCCGTCTGGCAAGTAACGCCCATTGNCGGANAANTTCGGTTCAGGATTCTTATGAAAGTACGAAAAAAGCGCGCCCCTNGGAGCGCGCTTANTCAGGNAGTTAAGAACCAACTTAGTCGTTGATGTCTTCTTTAACTTCATTGGAAGCATCTTGGATCACTTCTCCACCTGCTTCAACGTCTTTGCCAACCCCGTCGACCGTGTTGCAAGCTGCAAGGAGGGTTGCGAGTGCGCCGAGAGCGCCGACGCTAGCGATTTTCATTGTATTTCTCATAATCTGTGTCCTTTCTAATTCGAACAGTCAAACAACGTCGATTTGCGATACGGGTTCCGCATCCGGTCGAAAAAATAGTGTGGAACTTATCTCGCGCTTTCCAAGTTGGTTAGGCATCGTATCGGCAACGCGCCGATCTGTTTCTACAAAGAAGGAGTAGTCATCATGCTCGGTTGGGCTATAGCATTTTTCGTTCTGGCACTTATTGCTGCTGTTCTGGGATTCGGCGGAATTGCCGGCGCTTCAGCAGGTATCGCCAAAATNCTGTTCTTCGTATTCCTTGTGCTTCTCGTGCTGTCATTCGTTGCAAGGGCTGTGCGTGGTCGAAACGTAACCTGATGGAGTGCGAGATAGAGTAGAAAGGCGTCACAGTTGTGGCGCCTTTTTTTATATGTCGCTCAGCTGAGGAACTTTGGCAGGCATTGACGCGTAGCTTATTCGTATCCCGAGGAGACGCGAGTGCCGGCAAACGACAACAAACTCGACCGGTCTGGCGCCGATGGCAAACACGACGTTGTTCGCAATTGGGCTGTTACCGGAATTTTTTGGATTCTTGCGCTCGGAACCCTCAGCGTAGCGCAAGGCGTCTTTGTGCCGATCATCACCGCATTGGTCTTGGCCTTGACGTTCTCTCCCGTGAGGAGAGCCTTAGGAGGGATTGGTATTCCGCCGAGCGCTGCGGCGGGNATCATCATGATAAGTCTCATGATCATACTCGGAACGCTGTTTTTCTTTATATCCGAAGCCTTGCAAGAATATGTCAGCGATGCGCCGACGTTCGCGGAAGAAGTTCGTCGAGAGCTTAGTGGTCTTTTCGGAACGATAGAGCCGGTGTTGAAAGCCGGAGATCAGATTGAGGCCCTGACAAAGCAGGGAGAGCAGCAGACTGTTGCGTTGCGCGAACCTGGGTTCGTCAGTGTAATGACGCAGGCGACTCCAGCAGTAATCAGTCAGCTGGTCATTACCATAACGCTGTGCTTCTTTTTCATCGCGTCAGGCGACATGTTCTACGAAAAGCTGGTTCAGGTGATGCCAAAGCTGAAGGATAAACGTAGAGCTCTTGCGGCGGCGCGTACAATAGAGAACCAGCTTTCAACTTATCTATTCACAATAACAGCCATTAACGCCGCTCTCGGAGTTCTCATTGGCTGCGTTATGTGGGCTCTTGGAATGCCGAACGCGGTATTATTCGGTCTCGGTGCATTCTTGCTGAACTACATTCCGTACATTGGTTCAATCGGTGGCATCGCAGTGACGCTCGTGACGGGACTTGTAACTTTCGACAACACCGCTCAAGCTCTGCTGCCAGCATTTATGTATTGGGTCCTCAATACAATCGAAGGCCAGTTGCTTACTCCCATACTGGTCGGAAAGCGTCTGAAACTCAACGCGGTTGTTGTATTCATTTCATTTGCGTTGTGGGCGTGGGTCTGGTCTTTCATGGGCATGCTGCTGTCGACGCCAATACTTCTCATGGCGAAAGTTGTGTCAGACAACGTCGAGGGGCTGGAGAGCTTCGGAAAGTTTCTCGGCGACCGGGATGATCTATCCAGTTCGGATTCTCGTTTGATGAAATTTGTGTTCAGGCAGAAGAAGGACTCCGTACCAGACCAGAGCTAACTTCTGGCGTCAGGTCCGCGGCATTTCTACGGCTAAATGGAGCATGGTCAATTGTGCGCCATCGCGTCCTGAGAATGCCAAAGCCTGCAAGCAAGTTAAATCTGTGCCGGCCTTTTGAAGATGCTGAAGCAATATTTCGAATACGATAAGTGTTTCATCGTCAGACCAGACCATGAGTTCGCCCAATGGGCCGATGTCAGACCATCTATCTCCAGACAAGGCTAGAAGTCTAATACTCTCATAATTAGTCGAGTCGCGCGATGCGATCAGAGTGAAGCCAAACCCTGCATTCAATTCACGTGAGAGATCCAGCGGTAAATGATAGAATGACAGGCAGGATTCGAACCCGTGCCACGTGCAATTGATGGCATTTTCCTGTTGTCCAACATCTGTGGTCTTTGCTGTTAGGGATTGATCTTCACTTGTTCTTCCGCCGCCGGTCCACGCTTGGGCTGGCCCGTCCTTTCCGAGTTTGATAGACCAATTCGGACCTGTTACGCCTTTCTGAAACACAGTCAGGTCATCGGCGGTGGAGAGCCCGCTGTGTTCATTCAAACTCGGGATGTCGCCGGGTTCACGCAGGCCGAGGCCGTAGCCCCAAGGGAACGTGAAAGATGAGCCCTTCTGACCATCGCGAGTCGCAGGCAGATTGGTGTCAGTAGGCCACGCAAAGGGTAGCTTTCCTGTGAAGTCGAGAACGCCATTGGAGAAAATGAGATCGGCCAAGGCGCCAGCCTGTGTGCCTGGGAGAAATCCGGCGATAAACGCATCAGAAGCGTTCAGATGAGGATTGGTCCAGAGCGGGCGCCCGGAAATGAACACCGATACCACGGGTATGCCGTCTTGGTTCAACTGTCTCAGGATCTCTAACTCTCGACTATCAGGCGCAGAGTATTCCAGACTATTCCTGTCGCCCCGAAACTCAGCATAGGGAGATTCACCGAAAACGAATATCGCAACATCCGGGCGCTCTGAAAATTCCCCACCGGTTGCATAGGTAACGTGTCCTCCAGCGGCCTTTGCAACCCGCCGAATGCCGTTGAGCAGAGTTTCAGCGTGAGGGTAATCGGATTGTTGAAGGCGTCCACCTTGCCATGACTGTGTCCAGCCGCCGCAAAGTGTTCCCAAGTCGTCTGCAGCTTCGCCGACAACCAGAACATGTTTCACGGGATTCAGTGGAAGTGTTTGGTGCCGGTTCTTCAGGAGCACGGCAGACTTCTGAACGGCCTCGGCAGCAAGCTTTGCGTGGTTCGCCAATGTTGGGCGACGTCCCATCGCAGCGCCGGGTCGTGCGCTGGGTTTAGGGGCCGAGAAAATGCCAGCCCGAAACTTGAGTCGGAGAACTCTCCGAACAGCATCGTCCAGTCTCTCCATGCTGATCTCACCGGAATTCAGCTGGCGCAGAAGCGATGCATGAAGTTCCTTCCAGCTGTCAGGCGCCATGTAGATATCGAGGCCAGCCATTAATGCGTCGGGACAATTGGTGGGAGTTGCTCCGACAATCTGTCCGTGACCGTTCCAGTCACCTATGATGACTCCATCGAAGCCCAGATGCGCTTTTAGTAGGTCGCTTAGAAGGGGCTTGTGGCCATGCATCTTCCGTCCGCCCCAACTGGAGAACGATGCCATGATTGTTTGCACACCCGCCTCAAGCGCAGAATAGTAGGCCCTGGCATGCACATCTCTCAGCTCTGCTTCCGTTGCTATTGTTTCGCCTTGATCCGTCCCATTCCGAGTGCCGCCATCTCCCAGAAAGTGCTTTGCTGTCGCAATGACTTTCTCAGGACCGAGAAATTCAGATTGATTGGGCAGACCCTGAAGTCCGCGCACAAGAGCAGCCCCCAAGTCGGCACAAAGCTGGGGACATTCAGAATAGGCCTCATACGTTCGTCCCCACCGGATATCTTGAGCCACCGCGATGGAAGGCGCAAAGGTCCAGTCCATGCCGGACGCGCGAATATCCAATGCGGTGGCGGCACCAATTCTTTCAACAAGGTCCGGATCTCTAGCCGCACCAAGATTGACGTTGTGAGGGAATATGGTCGCCCCTGCAATGTTGTTGTGTCCGTGAACGGCGTCGGTTCCCCATAGAATCGGTATTCTAGGGCCGTCGGCGCTCATGGAAGCTTCCCAGAATTCATCGGCCAGATTGAGCCAATCCGAAAGGGGCGTGTTCTGCCTTCGACCGGGTGCGGAGTTTCCGCCGTTCAGTACTGACCCCAGATGATACTTTGCCACATCGTCCGGTGAGACTGACGCGATGTCGGCCTGAATGATTTGACCCACTTTCTGGGCTGGAGTCAGCCATTCAACAATACTTGTTATCAGTCGTTCGGTTCGTGGACATTTCAGATTCGGNGCTCTGGATAACGGCCAGAGAGAGAGATCCAGCGATGCGGGATGAGCATCCGTCATGCTTGAGCCTCAGAGAGTGAAGTTGCCGGGCTTTCTGGGGGCGTAGCGTCGTCTTCCAGCCGATCGTACCAGTTTACTTTCAGGATTAAGCTGGTCGCAATGACGATGAGGGCTGAGATGGAGAGTTTCGTCCAATCCTGAATCACCAGGAATATCGGTGTGCAGATCAACGCTGTTTGCCAGATTATGCCAATGGCTACGTTCAGAAGGTCTCTTCCCATGTTCGAGTTCTCGGGTACGGACTGGCCCTTGGCGGCAAGTGAATCTGAAACGGGTTTCCAGAGACCCCAAGGGCGGGTCTTTCGATAAAACTCTTCCAGAGTTTCCATATTGGTTGCAGGTGTCATTAAGGATCCGACGATCACAGCAACCAAGCAGGCGGCAAAGAAGAATGGGAAGGCGTGGAGCGGGTTAATGTCGATCTGAGGAAGGCCCAACGCGAGCGCAGCAATAATTCCGGTCAGCATTCCCCAGAAATAGCCGTACCCGTTCATTCGCCACCAATACCATTTGACGACATTTGCAGCGGTGTACCCGCCATACAGGCCAGCGGTGATCCATTTGATGGACATATCTATGCTGGTTAGAAAGAGGCCGAAAACTGTCCCGAAAATGACGAATATCGTGGACGTGATATAGCTCATCCTCAGATAAGCCTTCTCCGGGGCGTTCGGACGGAAGTACTTTTTGTAAATGTCGTTGACGATGTATGCGGGAGCAGCGTTCAGCGGCGCCGCGAAGCTGGACATAAACGCCGCGAGGAGGCCGGCAAGCGTTAGGCCTAACAGACCAGCCGGGATAAACTCTTTCAGAGCAAAGGGCAGGACAGATTCGAAATCTGCATCTGGCCCCATTTCTCTCAGATACGGACTGAAATACACAAGCGCGAGAACCGTTAGGCCGGTGACGAAAAGATATCGAGGCAAGTTCAGGACCACACTTACGAGCGCGCTCATTTTGGCTGCATCGACGGGAGAGCGTGCGGATAGAATTCTTTGCATGTCGTAGTTTGGCGCAGGCCCTGCGAGCGATGTGAAGACGCCTTTCAGCAAAACCAGCATGAAGAATATTCCAAAAAGGGAGTAGCCTTCCGTTGCGATCTTCGCGTTCGCTGATGGCATCAACTCTGCCCAGTCCAGGCCAAGTTCCCAACCAAAGAACGGACTCGTCCAGCCTTCGGGAATGGCGGCTGCCAGCGTATCTGGCGAAACATGCATCATCGCGATCACCGCAACGCCGATACTCGCCAGTGTCATCACGACGAACTGAAGAACCTCTGTGAAGACCACCGAATACATCCCCCCCTTGATGACATAGAGTGAGGTCAGGATGATGAAGCAGACGCCGTAGGCTTTCTCGTTCAGCCCGCTCATCATGGCGTTTCGCTGGAGCAAGTCGTCGCCGGAAAGTCCCGCTACCCGAAGAGACCGTGGCAAAAAGACATCGAGATGCAGCGTGGTGGCTAGATCAAACGGGATGAATTGGGCGGCGAGCTTTCCGATGCCCAGAAATCCGTACGCCATGTAAGCCAAAACCAGAATAAGAGCGAAGAGGACGATGATGAGGTGGCTAAGCCGCGCGGCAGTTCCGTCTCCGAAGCGAAACGTAATCCATTCTGCCCCCGTCATGGCGCCCGAGCGCCTGAGCCATATCGACAGGAAGACCATCAGGAAGATCTGATTGAAAACTGGCCACAGCCAGGGGATCCATATGCTCTTGAGGCCATATACAAACAGGATGGAGACGAGCCACATTGTGCCAGCGACATCGAACATTCCTGAGGCGTTCGATAAGCCGAGCGCATACCAGGGCAGGCGGTTTCCCCCGAGAAAATAGCTCCGCATGCCAGCCTTGGCGCGGCTGGAAATCCAGAATCCGAGGATCAATGTCAAACCGATATAGGCCGCAATTACAGCGATATCGATCGCATGCAGAGCCATCTGTTGCTCCCCCGAGTGCAGACCAGCCCCGCTTTCTTTCAGGGCAGACACCGCGATCTCTTTCTTTCTTCCAGTCCGATGGACTGCCTACGGCATCATTCTGTGAACACCTTTACGACAGAGCATTCTATACAACCGGTTTCATTGCAAGGATCGATAGTGTTTGATGGAGGCTGGCTCTGCACGCGGCACGCCAGTTTCCGCGGTAGAGCGTGGTTAATTGAATGGTGTCCGGGGGAGGGCGCGCATGGCACAGATTCGAGATGTGGCCCGACGTGCAGGGGTTTCCCCGGCGACGGTATCGCGGGCGTTTTCTGATCCGGCAAAACTGTCAAAGGATACATTGGCGCGCGTATTGGCGGCAGCAACCGATCTCAAATACAAACCAAGTTCACTAGCGCAGCTGTTCCGAGAAAAGCGGACCAACACAGTTTTGGTCATGGTACCAGACATTGCCAACGTGTTTTTCGCGCGAGTGGTATCCGGAATCGAACGTGGCGCGGTCGAGTCAAAGCTCAATCTTGTCGTCTCTGACACTGGAGACGATATGGATATTGAGCGGGTCGGAATCGAAATGGTGCAGACCTATCGCGCCGATGGCGTGATCCAGTTGGGGGAGCGACCATTGAACGAACTTCTACCCAATGAAGAGCATGCTCAGATACCATTTGTGCAGGCGATTAGCGCTGATCCCCGTGGCGCGTATCCGACCGTGGGAATTGATGACCGATCATCCTCTGCCATGATGGCACGTCATCTCATCGCACAAGGACATCGTCGCATTGGGGTGATTGCTGGTCTTCAAAACCGCCTCGTCACGCAAGAGCGATTGAAGGGGATTAAGGATGCTATCGCAGATGCGGGCCTGGATTTCGATGATACGATCGTTGAGTACGCGCCATACTCCATGGGCGGGGGAGAGCAGGCGGCGCAGCGATTGCTCTCTCGAGCGCGACACCTGACGGCATTGTTCTGCATGAGCGACGAGATAGCGATTGGGGCGATCCGCGCAGCCCATGACCTCGGCTATGATTTGCCAGGAGACCTTTCGATTTCCGGGTTCGACAACATCGAGTTCGGGAAATACTGCACACCGCCGCTGACGACAGTGATGCAGCCGGCCGAAAAGATTGGAGAGGTTGCCATGGCTCTGATGTCGGACATGCTGACGGGACAGGACATGCCTGTTGTCCACGAGATGCTGCCAACCGAATTGGTTGTTCGAAGCAGTGTTCAGAACATTTGCGGCGAATAGACTTAGAACAAATTTGGCAGGGCCAGTGAGATCGCGGGAATGAATGTGATGATCATCAGCGCCAGCAGTAACGCGCCATAAAATGGCCAGATCGTTTTGACGGCCTCTTCTACCGGTACTTTGCCAACTGCGGATCCGACAAAGAGGACTGATCCCACGGGCGGTGTCACCAAGCCAATCCCCAAATTCAGCATCATGACGATACCAAAGTGAACGGGATCCACGCCCACTTCCATAACGACAGGCAACAGGATCGGGGTCGTTATGATGATTAGAGGCGACATATCCATGAATGTGCCGAGTACGAGCAGGATTACGTTGACGATCAACAGTACGAGGATCGGGTTACTAGTCGCTGATGTGATCATGTCGGCGAGCTGTGCGGGCGCTTCAAGGATTGCAAGCGCATAGCCAAAAGCTGTCGCCGCGCCGATTATCAACAATACCATGGCCGTAATCTTCACAGACTGCATCGCAGCCTCTGAAAATCGTTGCCAGCCCAGAGTGCGATAGACGAATGCGCCGACCGCAATTGTGTAGATTACCGCGATTGCAGACGATTCTGTTGCAGTGAAGATGCCAGACAGAATTCCACCCATGATGATAATGGCGGTGAGCAATCCTGGTACAGCAAACAAGAGGGCTCGCAAGAAACTGCGCCAGCCCGGAAACGCGCCGCTGGCATAGCCGCGTTTTACAGCCACGCGCCATGCAACAAACATCAGCANGGCTGCTGTCATGATGCCGGGNATGATGCCCGCAAGGAACAGGTCGCCGATAGAGACACCTATTCCACTCGCTGCGGAGTAGATGATCATGTTGTGCGATGGCGGAACAAGGAGGCCAACGATTGCGGCTGTGACCGTTACGTTCACGGTGTAGTCACCATCATAACCACGCTCGCGCATTAGCGGCATGAGAGTTGAGCCCATCGCGGATGCGCTGGCGATCGCAGACCCGGAAACAGCTCCGAACATGGTGGACGCNCCAACGTTGACGAGCCCAAGTCCGCCTCGNGTTCGTCCAAATGCGCCTTCTGCCACCTCTACCAGTCGCTTCGCGATGCCTGATCGGTACATCAGGTCTCCTGCGAAAATGAAGAAGGGGATTGCCATCAGTGTGAAAACACTGACGCCCGCCGCCATGCGCTGGAATACGACGACAAGGGGAATATCCAGTGCCAGGAACGTCGCCATAGCGGACCCCAGTAGCGAATAGGCCACTGGCACACCAAGCGCGAGCAGGACAACAAGTACACTGACCAGAATAATCAGCTCCATCTCGGATCCTCCTCGTCTTCGATTTTCTCGCCGGATATCTCTTCCAGCACCCGTTCCACCGAGAAGAGGGCCATCAACGCCCCCGCGATGGGAAGNCCCAGATAGGCCAAACCACGTGGAATGCCGAGCGATGGTATGACGTGCCCCCAAGTCTTGGTGACGAGCTGACCACCCCAGACCAGCATCGCAACCCCGCAGGCGCCGACGACGATGTTGGACGCGATACGCATCCACAGACGCGTTCTGGGGCCGACAGCATTTTCGAGGGCGACGATGCGTATGTGGAATCCCTCGCGCACGCCGGCCGCTGCGGCAAGTGAGACATACCAGATCATCAAGGCAAGCGATGCCTGTTCAGACCAGGAGGGCGTAGAGTTGAGGACGTAACGCCCGAACACCTGCCAGCCGATAATCAGTGTCATGAGGACAAGGCCCACAGCCGCAATGCGTACCAACCAGTCGGCTGCAATGTGAGTGGTTTTGGTCAAAAGGTGTATCACGAGGCTGGCCTCATCTTCTCGATTGCTGCGACCAGTTCCTTTTGCGCATCAGTTTTGACAAAACGGTCCCACACGGGGCGCATCTGTTCCTGAAAAGCGCTTAGATCCGAGACTTCGTTTACTTCAACGCCGGACGCCAAGATCGTGGCGCGGGATTGTTCGACGCGTGCGTCCCATAGCTGGCGCATGTAGGGNACGGAGTCNCGGGCNGCTTGTTTCACAAGGGTCTTGTCAGCGTCTGACAGTTTTCTCCAGCGGCTCGCCGACATTACCAAAACTTCCGGCGCGATGATGTGCCGGGTCAAACTGTAGTAGGGCGCCGCTTCGAAGTGGCGCCCGCTTTCAAATGATGGCCAGTTATTTTCAGCGCCGTCGATCACCCCNTGCACGAGCGCNTGGTAGACTTCGCCAAGCGACATNGGCGTGGCATCTGCGCCCAGCGCTTTGATCATTGCGACGTACAAGTCTGAGTTCGGCACCCGTATTTTCAGGCCGAGCATATCGTCCGGCGTCAGGATTGGTTTTCGAGTATTGTAAAAGCTGCGCTCCCCGGAATCATAAAAACACAGTCCGATCAGGTCGTGGGGAGCGAGGGAGTCTAGAATGCGATCCCCCACTGGTCCATCGAGCGCTGTTCGCATGTGCGCGGTCGAAGAAAACAGGAAGGGGAGGGCAGGAACGGTCGTCAGTGGCTCGATTGAGTTNAGCGGTGCAAGGTTGACNCGATTCAAGTCCAANCCGCCAAACGTCGTGATTTCCAGAGTATCCCGCTCTGACCCCAACTGACCGCCAGCATACATTTTGATGCGGAGGCGACCGCCACTGCGCTCATTCAGCAGGCGGCCCATTTCCCGTACGGCTTCGACAGTTGGATAACCGTCCGGATGAGAATCTGCGCTGAGCAGATCCCTGCCAGAGCGTTCGCCACATGCGGTGAGTGCGGCAGTGGCTCCGATAGCAAGCAGAGACTGCCTACGCGTCATATGGAACGTCGTTCCGCTCATCCGGCGCACCGGTCCGGCTGTGTGTTCGCCACTCGAACGCGTCTCATCATCTTCCTCCCCGCGGCAATTATCTCGCCCACATTCAATGGGGCAGCTCGCGCAACATTTGTCTATGGTAACCGGTGTCATTTATTCCGCAAGAGGGCACCGCCGGATTTAGTGGGGCCAGCGTTCCGCCAATACCTCTACCTGCCCGTCCGAAGTTTTGACCTCCATGGCCGGGTNACTTGGCTGGCCTTCGGCGAATAGTTCATAAATGATGCTTCCATCGGTCTGGACGCTTTCGATGATCCGGACCGGCTCGCCTGCGCCCGCTGACTGCGCGGCTTCGCGTACAGTCGCTGGAACATCAGGCCAGGCGAGGTCGCGCTGGATTTCTACCACTTCCGCCACGCCATCTGCGTACAAGATGTCGAGTTCAATTTCCGATCCGTCCGCGCGTTCACCTTCGACGTCGAAGTACACGCGTTCGTCTCGTTCCTTCCGCAGCACTTCCTGAACGGTCATGTCTGGCATGGCGGCTGACACGGCTGCCTGGACTGGTCCGGGCAGGTCATCCGGGGCGAATTCCGTCACGATGTCGCCTTGGCTCTGCAGGGTTTGAGCGGGCTCTTGAGAACAGGCGGCTAGGAGACCCGCAGCGATGGTGATGTAGATAACTGGTTTCATGGATCAGGTTCCCCATTGAGTGAAAGGTACTTTGGCGAAGAGTTCCCGCTCGCCTTGGCGAGGATCGCTCTCCTGACGAGTTGTCGTATCGAAGATCATGGTCTTGCGATCGGGCAGTGTGTACCGCGACCATTCAGGTATTCCGGTATGGTTAGGCTGGCCGGAGCGGGCCATAGAGATAAAGGCGCGGGAAAGTTCATCGGCAACACGCGCATAATCATCGGACGCCGGGACCCGCGTACCGGTGTATTCACCAGACATGCCGAGATTGTCGAACGCGAACGCGATATCGATCGTATGAGGCGCGCCCCATTTTCCGTCATCTTCTGGTGACCCCAGATCGAACTGGTACACCCAGGTCGGCCCGGCTTCTGCGGCGCGCGCATCTGCTTCCTCGACCTGACCGCGCCAAGAGCGACCCGCAGTTGTCGCGGCAAAGAATACGTCGCTCGGCGAATAGTCCGGATAAAGGGACTGATAGGTCGACAAGACTTCGATCGGACTGATGTCACAGCGCATATGTTTGGCCAGCAACGCTGGCAGATCTTCCCAACTAAGATCAAACGCTTCGGGTAGTTTGTTCCCGATGAGATTGCGTGTTTCGTCTTTCGTGTTCCCAAGAATCATTGGGATATGTGCAGACTGCTTGGGCGCGCTCGGCCAGAACGGATGGCGAGCCAGGAAGCGCCCATCCAGGACNGGACCGAAATAGAGGCCGCGTGACGGGTTCACCGGATCGTTGGTTGCGAGGCCTTCGACCAATCGTTCCATGGGGATGGATAGAAGGGCATGCGTATCAGACGGATCGATGCCCACGAACCCCAGCAAGCTCTCAGCTCGCGCCTTTGCGTTGAGCGGACCGCTTGCAGTTACTTGCTGGCCGCTCATCGTCGCAGCTGAATGAAACAGGCCCTCGGCAGAAGGTGCCGCCATCAACGTCGCAATCTTTGCTCCGCCGCCGGACTGGCCGAATACGAAGATGCGGTTTGGGTCTCCGCCAAAATTTTCCGCATTGTTCCGAACCCATTGCAAGGCCAGGACAAGGTCCCACATGCCACTATTGCCGGAATCCGGAAGATCGGGATTGAGAAGCCCGAGAGACAAATATCCAAAGGCGTTCAAGCGATGGTTCACGGTGATGACAACCACGTCGCCCTTTGTCGCAAGGTTGTGACCGTCATACAGAGGCGAAGATCCTGAACCGCTGGCGTAGGCGCCGCCATGGAAGTACACCATGATTGGGCGCTTTCCCTCATCTGCTACGCCCGGGGTCCAGACGTTCAGAAACAGGCAGTCTTCGCTGATAGATTCATTGCGGCCCAATTGCGGTGCTGACGATCCGTACTCGGTGGCTTCCTTTATATCTTTCCATCGTTCAGGGGGGCGGGGCATTGCAAAGCGTGTCTGCGCTGTATCGGTGCCATAGCGAATACCCTTGAAGATGTTGATTCCGTCCTTCCGCACCCCACGCACCGCGCCGTGGCGGGTTTGGGCGACTGGATCATCAGATGGGTGGCGGGAGAAGCCCATAAGCGGAGTCACGGATGCGGCAAGTCCAGCAGCGCCGCTTGCAAAGGCTCGGCGGGTCATGTCCATCAAATTTCCTCCTCGTGTGCGCGTCTTAGCGGCGCACATCCAGACCGTTTTGCGAAAGCAGGTCTTCCACTTCTTCTATACACGCTCGGTTGTAGTCCCCCGGCACTGAATGTTTGATCGCGGCAGCGGCAATGCCAAAATCCACAATGCGTTGAGGTGGCATATCTTCAATCAATCCATGAAGGATACCTGCGGCGAACGCATCGCCACCCCCAATACGGTCCACGATATTGGGCATATCCATCTCTACCGACATTGTGACATCCGTCCGTGTGGCGAGACGCCCGGTAATCATGTGATGATTGGCGCTGGCCTGCTGTCTTTGTGTCGATGCAATATAGGCCAGGGCTGGAAACCGTTCGAATGCGGCCTGTTCTGCGTCGGATCGATCCGTATATTGCGTTCCAAGGATGAGATTTATGTCGAGTTCATTGATGAACGCCAATGTCGCCTTATCGAGCAATTCCGCGAGAATCCGAGGACCGTCTCCGGACCATGACTTCCAGAGTTGTTCACGATAATTGCCATCGAAAGATACTTTGACGCCCCGCTCCTTCGCGACCGACGTAGCATTGAGGGCAGCCCTCGCCGCGTTCAGCCCGGTTGCGGGTGTAATGCCGGAAATGTGCAACCAGTCTGCCTCATCAAGTAGGCTGTCCCAATCATAAGACTCGGCAGGAGTGGTCGTGAACGTGCTGTCAGTCCGATCATACACAATCCTGGAAGGGCGCTGCACGGCACCTGTTTCCAAGAAGTACAGGCCCACGCGACCTTGGCCNCGAAGCACAGGCTCGGTTTGAATGCCATGGCTCTTCAAATCTCGAATAATTGCGTCGCCCAGAACATTGTCTGGTAGTGCGCTGACCATCTTCGTGTCGTGCTTGAATTGCGAAAGCGAAACCGCAACATTCGCTTCAGCTCCGCCAACGTGAACCCCGAATTGCGAAGACTGCATGATACGCTCGTTACCTGGCGCACTCATCCGCAAGAGGAGCTCTCCAAAACAGATGATTGAACCAGTCATATCGCGTTCGTCCGTTCTCGCGTTTTACCTGGCCAACCAGCCGCCATCGACCGGCAACGTGATTCCCTGAACATAGTCCGACGCANTGGAGGCGAGGAAAACCGCGGCACCTCCCAAATCAGATGGCTTGCCCCAGCGCCCGGATGGAATTCGGCCAAGAATTTCCTTGTTTCGCGTCTNNTCAGCTTGAAGGGCGGCTGTATTNTTGGTCGCAAAGTATCCTGGTGCAATCGCATTCACATTGATGCCATGCTTGGCCCATTCATTGGCGAGAATCTTTGTAAGGCCGGCCACGCCGCTCTTNGATGCCGTGTAGGANGGCACCCGAATGCCGCCCTGAAAACTCAGCATGCTGGCAATATTGATGATCTTTCCACCAGTGTCTGCTGCAATCATTTCCCGCGCAACGGCCTGACTGAGAAAGAAGAGAGTTCGGAGATTCACATTCATCACCGAGTCCCATTCGTCAAACGTGAAGTCGATGGAATCGTTTCGCTTGATGATACCAGCATTGTTCACAAGTATATCAATGCCGCCGAGCGCAGACTTGGCGTCAGATACGATCGCCTCGACACTGTCTGCNGAGCCGAGGTCTGCCAGGATGGAGTGCGACTTGCGGCCAGTCGCGGCAAGCTTGTCGAGCGTCTCGCTGGGCTCGCTTCGCCCGACAACGCAGACATCGGCCCCAGCTTCTGCGAGCGCAATTGCCATGCCTTGGCCAAGGCCAGTATTCGCGCCCGTTACGATGGCTGTCTTGCCCTCAAGACTGAACGGATTGATGCTCATCAACCTCTCCCAGAAAGTTATTGTACGTGAAGTCTGGTGTTGNGGCGNTTNAAGAGGCCAGCACGGACTTCACATATTCTGCGATGGCTTCNTCNTTTGCNTTNGCAAAGAAGTATTCNTGGAAGCGCTCGCCAGAGATCGCAGTTTTCAGCAAGTCCTGATCGACAGATTTCAGAACCGTCAGCATGTCATGGTGTGANGCGGCTTTTACTTCGCTTAGGATGTTGCGGTTCTTCGCCATGATGGCTGCGCGCTCTTTGGGATAACCGACACCCCGCTCAACTTCGAAAAGCTTGCGGTAACAGTCTTGCAGGTTCAGTTCAGCNGCCCANCCGAAGCCTTTTGCATANGGCATGGAAATGGCGTTGCCATCATTGATCTGACCGAAAAGGAACGCGTCAGTCGGATCAATCACCAAGCCGCAGATAACGCCNGGCATGGCGTTGCAGCCGAGCATGGAGCCCATNCCGGTNCCGCACCCTGTGACGACAAAATCNGCCGCTTNGGAATTCAGCAGAATGCCGGCCAGCAAACCATTCATGATGTAGGTCAGCTGCGTGTTATCCTCGGGGCTATACATCCCGTAATGGTGCACATTGTGTCCCAGCGGTTCGGCCACGGTTTTCAGNGCGTCGTGAACAATCTCGCTCTTCGCGGCCTGACTGTTTTCGATGATGAGTGCGATGTTCATAGGGGGTCCCTTTGATGGTTCTGGTTTCGCCTGCGTCTGGCNTGGCGCGCTTTACATGGTGATACAAAAANNNCGCGNAAATTTNATTTGGTAACCGGTGTCATAACATCTGCTCCAGAGGCTGACAACCGCATCATTTGCCTCNAATCAGACAGAGCGCGTGGATTCGCGCACGATCAATTCGAGTTGGAAGGATTGCAGTTCTTTGAGACTGTCAGAGCCGCTTCCGCGCTTCAGCAACAGGTCTGCAGCTGCGCGTCCAACCTCCCGGATNGGCGAACGGACAGTTGTCAGCGGCGGCCAGATGCGCGCNGAAATAGGNGTGTCGTCGAACCCGACGATGGACAAATCTTCCGGAATCCTNAGGCCAGCTTTACGGGCGGCCACATATACACCGACGGCCATTTCATCATTACCCGCAAAAATTGCGGTTGGTCGGTCGCGGCGATTCAGCAAGCGGGTCGCGCTGGAGACGCCGGAATCGAACGTGTAGGCGCCCTCGGCGGTGAGTTCGGGCGCAAGCTCAAGGCCATAGCTCTCCAAACCGCTTCTGAAACCAGACAAGCGCTCATGGGCAGACCGGAATGTTTTGGGACCGTGAATGTGTCCGATACGCTTGTGCCCCAGTTGGGCGAGGTGGGCCGCTGCCATCTCGGCGCCCTGCGCATCGTGCGTACGGATGCTGCGCGACGGAATGTCCAGTTCCAGCGACGCAATGCGAACATAATCGCACTCTTCTTCGCGCAGGATTTCGGCAAGAGTCTCATCTTCGGAGACAGATGGCGTCAGGATGATGCCGTGAGGCTTGTGCTGCAGGATGAAGGATCTTACCCGTTCACGATAATTGTCTTCGCCACGATCACATGGACGCAAAACGAGCTGAAAAGCCGTGTCGCCCAGCGTATCCAGGATGCCGCGCTGCATATTGACGACATATTGAGGGCTTGGATTGTCATAGACGAGCCCGATCAGGAACGATTTGCGGAAGGCGAGGGCACGCGCTTGCGGGTTCGGCGTGAACCCGGTCTCCGCGATGATTTCCTTCACTTTTTTGCGGGTCTCTTCACGTACAAGCGGCGACTCGTTGATCACGCGTGACACAGTCTTCTTCGAAACACCCGCCATGCGGGCAATGTCGATAATTGTCACCTGAGACCGGTCGCGGGCCGGTTTGGACTCTTGTTCGTCGTCACTCATAGAAAAGCCTTGCTGTCCAGCGAACCTTTTTCACCTGATTTGGAGCAGCTTCAAGTCCCCTTGGCCTTGAGACCGGAATCCAGGGCGTCTTGCGTGGCGGGCTTCATAGTGTCCAGATGCCATTGAGACGGATCAAATTCGCGATATGTCGCGTCCAGTTCCGGATAGCCGCCCACTTGTTCCTGACTGTCGATGATCTGCCCGCGGCCTTCGGCGGTGTCAGCAAGAATGCGCACATCTATGGCATCGCGATCCCAGGGCCGCGCGCCGGCATTCTTGAGAACGTAAGATTCCACCTGACCAGCAGAGAGAATAGGTAGATCTGTCATAATCGCTGAAGGTCCGGCCTCGCTCAATTCCGAGGCTGAATTGCTCGTATAGCTACCGGCATCTGGCAGGGCTGAACCCCATTGGTCTTGCGCGACATTGCCGGCCATGTGCAAATCCAGCGCCCCATCGCCTCCGATCATCAGCAGGGGAAGGCCGTCACTGGTCGAGGGGCCGGCGCGCATGACATTGCCGACCAAATCCATCCGGCCGGTTTCAGCAGGGACATCTCCCCACTCCAGACCCTGGAGATTGTAGTGCACCCCGCGCTGGCCTGGATTGTAGATGAAATTGTTCACGATCGCGCCGTGAACGCCCCCTTTGAACAGTGGGCTTCTTTCGAAATTGTGTGCGTACAGGTTTCCGTAGATCAGGATGTCGCTCACATTATCGTGGATAAGAGACCCTTTCGAATGCTCGCCCTTGGCGTGGGTCGAATGGGAAAGGCCTTCAGCAATGATATTGTTGGTGTAAGCGATTGTATGGGATGTGCCGTCGCGCCATTCGTCGGGCGTGTCGCCGGTGAATCGCGGACCTGATGCCGACAGGTTTTCGTCTGTCGCCCAGCTTAGCGAGCAGTGGTCAACAATCACATTGCGGGCAGAAATCGTTGTAATGGCGTCGATATCCCGACCACTGCGATAGGCCTCACCCAAATCTCCGGGACGAATGCGAAGATGCTGAACGATTATGTCGTCGCCGGTAATCACCATGCCGCCTTTGATCAGCGTTATGCCGGGGGAGGGGGCCGTTTGGCCCGCGATGGTGATATTCGATGTCGCGACATGTAGATTGTCGCCGTTGAGGTCGATGACGCCGCCAACTTCGAACACGATAATCTTCGGCCCTTCAGCCTGCAATGCTTCGCGCAGACTGCCGGGCCCAGCGGAATCCAGATTTGTGACTTTGACAATTTGACCGCCTTTGCCGCCGACAGTCGTGCTTGCTGGACCGAGTGGCCCCATCCAGGGCGCAGCAGGCGTTGCGGATACTGCGGTTTCGAATGTTGCAGGCGCAGTCGAGGCAGTTGTTGTCTGCGCAGTCGCGCAACCGGCCAGCGACATGATCGCGAGCAAAGCTAGTGTTCTGGAGGCTGTGTGTTGCGCCATGTCGGATTCCTCGCATTTGTCTGCAGAAATGGCGAGCCAAAAGACGCTGACAGCCTGTTTCCGCTAGAATTTATCATTATGAGGTTTGAAAATGACACCGGTTTCCTATACTGTCCACCCCAGTTCGAACAGGCCGAGGAAAAAGCGTGAGCGTCTTTGAAAATATTGCAAAAAAATTCGTTGAAGCGCGGCTTTCAGCTGGCAGTCTGAGTGAGTATCCGGGAGAGGCGCCTCTTACGTTGTCTGACGCGTATGCGATTCAGGATGAGGCTATAACGCTCTGGCCTGACGCAGTTGCTGGCTGGAAGGTGGGGCGGATCAATGGTGCAGATGTCGAGCGATTCGGAACGGATCGTCTGGCGGGCCCGGTCTTCAACAAACTGATCCGCCATCAGACAGCATCAGAGATGGACAGCCCGGTATTTGCGGAAGGGTTTGCTGCGGTCGAAGGTGAGTGTGTAATCATCGTCGCCGAAGACGCTGATCCGTCGAAAACAGGATACTCTACGCAAGAGGCTATCGCCCTCGTCGGGTCTGTCCATACGGGGGTGGAGATCGCGAGCAGTCCATTCAGCGGTATTAACGATCATGGACCTTTGGTGACTATTTCTGACTTCGGCAACAATTATGGCCTGATCATCGGTGACGAGTTACCGGATTGGGATACGCTTGAATTTGGTCGCTGGCCATTTGAAACGCTGATTGATGGACAGACAGTCGGCACAGGAGACGCTAGTGGAATTCCGGGGGGGCCGATCGAATCCTTCCGCTTCATGCTGGAGAATTCGGCGCGCCGAGGCATGCCTTTAAAAAAGGGTATGGCAATTACAACCGGTGCGGTGACCGGCGTACACGCTGCGCATGTGGGACAAAAAGCCGTGATTAAAACGCACGGTGCGCGTGACATTGATCTGCGACTGTCAGCCGTCGGAAAGTTCGTCGATTCACCGGCCTAGGAAAGCGACCTGTACTGAAACTGCTTGAAGCGGACATGCCCGGTTCCGGCAGACATCAATCCAGGGCGAAGACTCAGAAAGTCATAAGCTGTATTATGGTGGTATCCTGATACCTCCATCTGTACGTCGAACTTCTTCCATCTTTCGCCGGGTAGCCGGGTGAAGAAGGTTACAACGTGATGAGCGTTGCGAGCCTTTAAATCAAACTTGGTGAGCCCCGGTTTCAAGTCACCGGGGCGAGCCCGCTCCTGGCCGTACCGATGCATGACAAGACCCTCCGGTCCATAACTGATTCCGCAGTACAGGCCCGCATTGTAGAACAAGAGAAGACCTGCGCGCGCACCGGCCTCGAGTTCAATCTGTGTAGTGACTTCGTACGCGCGATCACCGGGGATTACGCAGAGTGGAGACGTATCGGCTGGTGTGCTGCCTTTCGCCGCCAGAGCCAGTCCCGAGCCATTCAGGGAGACACGGCCATATTCTTCAGGAGACGGATTGTAAAATGCCCATTGGGGACCGAGTGATGCAGACGTGAAGTCGTCTGACAGGGGAGTACCATGAGGCCGGTGCTCATCGGGCAGGGGCTTGGGGAACGGTCTGGACAAATCACCTCCAAGCGATTCGAACCAACCATCATCTCTCCAACGGATTGGCTCGAGAAGACATTGCCGTCCAAGTGTCCAGAACCCGTTCTCGTAGCCGTGTGAGATCATCCACCAATCGCCGCTCGGGCCTTCCACCAGTGTCGCGTGCCCTCGTGACCACCACGATTCGGACCGGTCAGTGGTTCGAACTTGAGGGTTGTTCGGTGCATGATGCCATGGTCCTTTCACAGAACGCGACCGCGCCGCAATAACCATATGCCCAGTCGGAGGGCCCGCGGTTCCGCCAACTGCGGTCAACATGTAAAACCAATCGTCCTTCCTCAGTATTTTGGGGCCTTCTGGACAAAAGCACTCAACATCCCAGTCTTCAGGATAGCGCCACGGGTCATATACATGTTCAACTTCGCCGACTGTAGACAGTCCGTCTTCGGATAGCTGA
>NZ_NHCK01000095.1:0-18087 GCF_002172815.1 Hyphomonas sp. TMED31
AGCGACCGGCAGCGGCTTTCTCTCGCGCCCGCTCCGTTGCTCTCAGCCAGTCATGCGCCAGCCCCCTCAGCTGGCCGGGCATATTTACCTTGTCCAGAGGCGGACGAACAGCCTGCACCACTGGATCAGGCGACGCGCCGCGCCGCCAGATGATCCGCTCCGGGAAATCTTCCGGCGCACTCAACTGCCCTTCCCTGCGCAAGCGCCCAATGATGTGCGGTGAGACCCAGCCGACAAGCTGGTACCGCGTGTCGCGCCCACGATAGACGCAGAAACTGTCACCTCTGGGAGCCGCAATGCCGCCGCGCCACAAGATGGGCCGCAATCTGTATTCGGTCAGCAACCTTGTCTGCGCCATGCCTCAGACCTCCACCGGCGCACCATCCAGCACGACCACGCTGGACAGGCCGACAGACAATTGTTCGATCCACAAGTCGAAATCCGGATCGTCCCGGCAATCCTCTATCTGGTTACAACCATGGGCGACCGTCGTGCGATCGCGATTGAAAACGCGGGCCACGCGGCTGAGGCTCATGCCCAGCGCCGTGCGCAGCAAATACATGGCAATCTGCCGGCCCCGCGCCTCGGCCGGCGAGCGGCGCTGGCGGCTGAGGATCGCCTCGGTCTTCAGGCCCAGCGCATACGCCGTCAACGCAGCCGCGAGATAGGCCCTGTCCTCGTCTTTCTGGGGATCGAAATCCTGCATGTCTTTCTCCTGTGATGACAGGCAGCAGACTACCCGCTTTCCAGCGGTGTAGGATAACTTTCCTATTCCGGCAAGTTGAAGTCCCGTAATCCTTGGGGATTGCGGTGGGGATGGGCGCAGGAGTTCAGGGGATAGACCGCAAAATGAAACGGCGCAGCCCGGTGGGGCTACGCCGTTTCATGGGTCTTTGCTGGATCAGAAAGTGATCAGGCCGCGATGCCCTGTCCGCCGGTCATGCGGCCCTGCCCGGCTTGCGGCACATCCTTGCGGGCGCGTGGGCGGACGAGTTCATCATGGCAAAGAACCTGGCTTAGATAGCCATCCGGCCCGGCAAGCGGCAGACGAACCCAGGCGTGTAGCCGGCCGTCTTCCTGCTCGATGACGCCGCCAACCGGTGCGCCGCGCTCCAACGCTGCGGCGAGGCCGAGGCAATAGGCTTCGCCATGCTCGCCCAGAACTTCCTCGATCTGACGNCCNCGCGCCTCCATNCCGAAAATCTCGCGCAGGCGAGAGCCGGCAATTCGGAAACGGCCGTTTCCGGCCTGNTCGAACTCGACAATGGAAATACTTGCCAGCATCGAACGGAACTGGCCCGGATCCATCGAATCGCGTCGCACAGAACCGCGCGAATCGCGCAGGCCACACCANTATTCGATCAGCTTTTGCTGCGAATCGGTCACGCCCTTGAACACTTTTGCTTTGGTCATTTCAGTCACCCCCAGGTGATTCGATAGAATCACCTATCGCGCGAGTGGAGTCGCGGATCAAGAGTCTTGGTGAGTTTTTCTTAACCATTCTTGCCAAATGCTTTCATTTCGGATGTGAAACGAAAGTATTCAGCCTCGAATACTATTCGCGCTCAGACTTGCCGAGCCCCATCTTCTTNGCGAGCATTGACCGTTGTCTGGAATAGCCCGGCGCCACCATCGGATAGTCNGGCGGCANATTCCATTTTTCCCGGTATTCTTCCGGCGTCATGTCGTATTTTGTGCGCAGATGACGCTTCAGGGATTTGAACTTCAGCCCGTCTTCCAGACAAACGAGATAATCCTCCCCGACGGACTTTCGCACCGGAACAGCGGGGCGAGGCGCAACAGGATCGAGTTCCACGGTCCGCAAACCTGCGAGCGCGACGTGCACATCCTTCAGAAGGGCGGGCAAATTCGCCACCTCAATCCGATTGTGGCTGACATAAGCCGCCACGATTTGCGTGGTCAGCATTATGAGGTGGTGCCCGTCTTCTGACGGATTCGCGGTGTCTTTCATCACGCGCCCCTTAAGTCATGCTTCTGCAATCAACTTCTCGGGGATAGCGTATTATTACGAGACATTCACGCACAAATCGCAGTATTTATTACAGAATGCGGAATCCCGCACACTGATTGCGCACGCGAATATTCAACCGGTGCCTGATTACCCGGCCGTGATGAAAGACAATAGCAGCACGAATCCGAGCAATATCGCCGTCCAGGTCGCCATGCCTGTGGCCAGACCNCCGCGGGCCAGNTCCCCTCTCGGGCTGAAGGCGGCTTCGATCCGGTTATAGGCGCGCCCGGTCAGCTTGAAGAAGATCGCCGTCAATGCGGGCCCCACCTTCTGCCAGACCGTGCCTGTCCATGTCGCGAGGCCATAGCCAGCCTTGCGATAGGTCCAGTCGCTGTCCAGCACCACGCCCGGCTTNTCAGGCGGGTACCAGCCAAGCCGCTTCAGCATGACAAAGGCGAANATGGCCAGAACGAGCAACTGCATCTGTGTCAGCACATGATCCAGCGTGAACGGGTGATAGGCCATCGCCTCTTCGCGGTATGGCANCAGATTGTACAGCCACTCATAGCCGAAGCCCGGCACAATAGCTGGTACGCCCACCGCGATACAGATGAAGGCAGCAAGGCCCATCGCCAGCAACATGTTGAAAGGCGCTTCCTTGACGCGCTTGCCGCTATCATGGCCGAAGAAGGCGAAGTACGGGATCTTGATGCCCGAATGCTCCAGCACACCGGCGGANGCAAACAACAGCATCAGCCAGACCACGGTCAGGCCTTCCTTGCCGACGGCGCTCATGGTCAGCGATTTGGCCGCAAAGCCCGAGAAGAGCGGGAAGGCCGAAATCGACATTGCGCCGATGATGCAGAAGATCGTCGTCCACGGCATGGATTTGTANAGGCCGCCAAGTTCGGATGCCTTGGTTGTGCCGGTGCGATAGAGCACCGCGCCCATGCTCATGAACAGAAGGCCCTTGTAGATGATATGGCAGAAAGCATGCGCCGCTGCACCGTTCAGCGCGAGCGCATTGCCCACGCCCGCCGTGCCGACACCAATNGCGCAGATCATGAAGCCGACCTGGTTGTTCAGCGAGTAGGCGAGAACCTTGCGCAGGTCATTCTCGATAACGGCGAAGAAGACCGGGAACACCGTCATCACGGCGCCAATCCAGATCAGCGCATCCTGGCCCGGGAACATGCGTGCAAACGCATAGACGGCGAGCTTCGTGGTGAAGGCGGACAACACAACCGCACCCACCACGGTGGCCTTCGGATAGGAATCCTGCAGCCAGTTNTGCAGGAACGGGAACGCCGCCTTGATGCCCAGCGCGATGAAGACAAGCATCGCCCCCGGCTCGTTCAGGCTGGTAAAGGCCGAAATCGAGAGATCGCCGCGAGACTGGTAGACATAGCCAATACCGGCCAGCAGCAGCACACCGGACAGGATCTGCACGCCCAGATACCGCATGGAGGCGAAGTAAGCTGCGCGTGTCCCTGCCCTCAGGATCAGGAACACAGATGTAACCGCCGTCAGTTCCCAGAACACGAACAGAGTCATCATGTCGCCAGAGAAAGTCGCGGCGACCGCAGCGCCCGCATAGGCGATGGACATGCCATCTTGCAGCCGGTCATCCGTGTGCCACGCATAGATCGCGTTCAGCAGCGCCGCCAGCAGGAAGGCGAGCCCGAAAATGTAGCTTAGATTATCGACCCGGTAGAGCACCATTTCGAGGCCAAGCGCATTGGCCGTCAANAGATTGATGTTCCGNTCCGCCAGCGAGACCAGCAGGATCGCCGCAATCGGCGCGGCGATCGTCAGGCCCTGACGAATCCNCCGCATGGGCAGGAACAGCGCCACAAGGCCAACCGCAATCAGCAGCCANCCCGGGTTCAGAAGAGACAGGAGGCCAGTCATCAGAGCTCGTCTCCTTCGTCTGGGTAAGTCGGGGAAGTGTCAGGCGCGGCGGGGACATCCGGGTCAATATCCGCAGGCGGTCCGCCCGGATCGCCATAATAGTCCTCACTGCGACGCAACAGGCGGCCCAGCGGCCAGCCCATCAGAACCACAAAGGCAAATGCCGCAAAGCCCCAGAGTGCGTAGAACCCGGTCGCTTCCGCCATGTGAACATATTCATGCCGGTCCACCGCCAGATCGACCACGATCAGGAAAGCCGACAGGATGCCGACGCCCCAGAAAATGGCGGTGCCGGTGATCTTTGCCTCGGTCCAGCCGAACAGGATTTTCGAGATCGGATGCACGCCGTCTTCGGACGGTGTGTGCAGACGATGCGCAGTCTCAGCAGCCTGTTTCACGAAGCGGCCGCTGGCATCGCGGGTATCATTGGGCGTGTTATCGCTCATGGCTGACCTCCGACGAAGGCAGAAGATGTCGGGTTTTCAAACGCGGGCGACAGGAAGTCCGCCAACGGTCCGACGAGGAAGAACAAGACCACACACAGCGCCGCAGTCAGGACGGGCGCAGCCACGGTAAAGAACGGCGCGCCGCCCGGCCGCTTGAACGGCTTTGGTTCCGGCGTTCCCGGTGTTGGCATCAATGCCAGGATCGGGATCGGCAACAGATAGGCAATGTTCAGCAGCGACGAGCCAATCAGCACCCACGGCACGAAATCCGTTCCGCGGTCGATGGCCCCCTGCATCAGCTCATACTTCGCCCACGCGCCGGCCATCGGCGGAATGCCGATAATGGACAAGGTGGCAATGAAGAAGGCGATGAAGACCAGCGGCATCTTGCGACCAAGGCCCTTCATGTCCGAAATATTGGTCAGGCCAGTGGCGACATAGATGGCACCGGCGCACATGAACAGCGTCATCTTGCCAACTGCGTGCGCCGCAATCTGCAGCGCGCCTCCCATGAACCCGGCCTGCGTGGCCAGCATCGCGCCAAGCGTGATGTAGGAAAGCTGCGCAATCGTCGAATAGGCTAGCCGCGCNTTGAGATTATCCTTCGTCATCGCAATCAGGGACGCGACGATGATGGTGAAGCACGCCACCCACAGCACGAATTCCCGCCCTGGTGTCGCGTTCAGAAGGTCTTCTCCGAAAATGTAGATCGACACTTTCATCACGGTGAAGACACCCGCCTTCACAACGGCAACAGCGTGCAACANGGCCGATACCGGCGTTGGCGCGACCATCGCGTTCGGCAGCCAGAAATGGAACGGCATCAACGCCGCCTTGCCGATACCGAATGCGAACAGGATNAGCAGCGCCGTGGCAACCGCAGGGTCGATGTCATACCCGGCGAGCANCCCGCCCTGCACGAAGTCGAGGTTCTGCCCGGCCAGTGCCCAGGTCCACATCAGCGCCATCAGGAACAGACCGATGGACGTGCCCAGCAGCGTCAGCAAATAGATGCGCCCGCCGCGCTTGG
Source organism: Hyphomonas sp. TMED31 (assembly GCF_002172815.1). Taxonomy (NCBI): domain Bacteria; kingdom Pseudomonadati; phylum Pseudomonadota; class Alphaproteobacteria; order Hyphomonadales; family Hyphomonadaceae; genus Hyphomonas; species Hyphomonas sp. TMED31. The sequence goes on from NZ_NHCK01000095.1 coordinate 5,360, forward strand.
CCGCCGCATCGCCCTTGTGCGCGACCAGCGGATAGGTCGACAGGGTCAACACTTCATAGAAGACGAAAAGCGTGAACAGGTTTGCCGACATCGCAACGCCCATTGCGCCAAAGATAGCGATGGCAAAACAGATGTAGAAGCGTGTCTGGTTCCGCTCTCGATTCCCGCGCATGTAGCCGATGGAATAGAATGAGTTCACGATCCACAGGCCCGAAGCGACCAGCGCAAACAGCGCCCCCAGCGGCTCCAGTTTGAACGCGAGGTCCAGCCCCGGCGCGACCTGGCCGATATACAGCTCGGGCACCTGCCCCGCTGAAACTTTTGATGCCAGCGCAATGACGCCCCCAAACAGGATGGTCGCGCCGGTCAGGGTTACCCCTTCCCGCACATTCGAGAACGCGCCGGTGATGGCAATTCCCGCTGCAATCAGCAGCGGCAGGCACAAAGCGGCCCAGATCAACAGCTCAGAGCTCATCAGAAGGCCTCCAGTCCGAACGCAGCGGCGGCAGCGTCACGCGCCAGGCCGAGCGGCAGTTCGGTCGTGATACCGAAATAGATGTTCGCCAGTGCCAGGATCCAGAGCGGAACCAGCAACAGGATGGGGGCCTCCTTGCGCGATTTGCGCGGGTTGATCGGAGGCCGGAAGAAGATCGCTTCCAGAATACGGCCCATGTAGATCACCGCCAGGAAGCTGGAGAACACAACAAAGACGACAGCCCACCACATGCCCTGATCAAACAGGGCATAGCCGAGCTGCAGCTTGGACTGGAAACCAGCCGTCAGCGGCACGCCGATCAGTGAGAGGCCTGCGATCGCAAAGCCCGTCATGGTCCACGGTGCGGTGCGGCCAAGGCCCGCAAAGTCGCGAATGGTGGTGCCCTGGAAGGTCAGCACAACACCGGCCACCGCCATGAAGAGCGCGCCCTTGATCATGGCGTGGTTCAGCAGGTGGAACAGGCCGGCGCTAACGCCNGCNACNGTGCCCACGGACACGCCNAGGATCATGTAGCCAACCTGCGCAACTGAAGAGTAAGCCAACGTCCGGCGTACATCCGTCTGGAAGACTGCCTGGAAGCTGCATGTGATCATCGCGGCAAGGCCAAGCGGCATCAGCAAGTAAGTGAAGGTTGCCTGCTCGAAGGCGAATTCCGGACGGAACACGGTGAACAGATACCGGATCAGCGCGTACAGCGCGACCTTGGTCGCCGTGGCCGACAGGAACATCGTCACGAAGCTCGGCGAATACGCATAAGCGTTCGGCAACCATTGGTGCAGCGGCCAGACAGCCGCTTTCAGGCCTAGACCAACGATGATGAAGGCAAAGCCCGCCTCAACACTGCGATTGCCTGCCAGCTCTGGCAGCATTTCTGCGATCTGTGCAATGTTCAGCGTACCAGTGGCAGAATAGAGGAAGCCAACGCCGATAATGTAGAAGCTCGCGCCGAGCGTACCCATGATGAGATAGTTGAACGCCGCCGGCAACGCACGGCGGTCCCGCCCTGCTCCCAGAGCGACGAGCACATAGGTGGAGATCGACGAAATCTCGAGAAAGACGAACAGGTTGAACGCATCGCCCGTGATCGCCACACCGCTAAGGCCCGCAAAGCAGACAAGGAAAGCCGAGTAGAACAGCGGATGCTTGCGCTCAGGAATCTCGGCTTTCACCGTGGGCCATGAGAAGATCGTCGCCAGCACGCCAATCGCCGCGACCAGCAACAGGATCATCGAGTTCAGCGCATCAACGCGGAGCGTAATGCCAATCGGCACCGGCCAGTTGCCGACATCATAGCCGACCACGCCAACCGGCGACGCCTGTACCTGCCCGACCAGGATCATGGCGCAGAACAGTGCAAATACAGTCGCGAAAATACTGATCAGCCAGGACAGCCGACCGCTTGGCAGAATGGCCAACAGCGGCGCCAGGAACAACGGCACCATGATAAGCAGCGCAGGCGCGTGCAAAAGCGCCCAGCGCGGCGCCATATCCAGGATCGCTTCGATCATGCCAGCGCCTCTTTCTCAGCTTTTGCCTGTTCGGCTTCCTGCGCGATCGCCGTTTCCATATCGATCTCGCGCACTTCGTCAGCTTCGATCGTGCCATAGGCTTCGCGGATGCGAACGATCAGCGCCAGTCCGACCGAAAGCGTCGCCACGCCCACGACGATCGCCGTCAGCATCAAAACGTGCGGCAGCGGGTTGGAATAGGCATTCGCCAGATCTGCCACGCGGTCGCCACTGGCCNCNGCCGTCAGTGTGGCGTCAAGCGCGGCATGCGCCTCACCCGCATGATCTTCGCCGTGTCCACCACCATGACCGCCCGGCTTGTCCGGATCCATCAGGATAGGCGCGGTGCCCCCGGCAACGATGCCGAGCGTGACATAGAACAGACAGATCGAGGTCTGGAACAGGGACAGGCCGACCAGCCGCTTGATCAGGTTTCCGGAAGCAAACGTGATGTAGAGNCCAATCATCATCAGGCCGATGATTGCCCAGTAGTTTGCGCGTTCAAGAATGAAGAGAAGCATCGGCCTACCAGTCCTCGTCGCGGATTTCGGCCACGCGGCCAGCAAAGGCATAGAAGATCGTCAGCATGGCCCCCGAAACGCCGAACAGTACGCCCAGTTCGATCAGGATGATGCCCACATGCTGGCCATGATGGCCGCCGGGCTCTTCCTGGAAAAGCGCTTGATATTCAAGATACTGTCCGCCCTGAAGCAACGCCCAGAAACCAACNCCCGCATACAGCAGCACACCGATGGCGGCGACCGAGCGGGTAAAGGCTGGCGGCACGGCCCGCATGGCGGAGGGAACCCCGAAGACAAGCGCGTAAAGAATGACGCCCACAGCCAGGATCACACCGGCCTGGAAGCCGCCGCCCGGACCGAAATCGCCATGAAACTGAACGTACAGGCCGTACAGGACAATGACCGGNATAAGCGTCTTGGTAATGACGCGCAGGATGACGTGATGGTCGCTCTTCATGAGTCGCTCTCCTCGTCTTCGGCATCAGATTTCGGGGCGTTCTTCGACAGATTCTTGTCTTCGTTGCGGATGGTCTCGGCCANGGATCGCTCGCCAAAACCCAGCAACAGCGCAACGGCGATACCCGCCACGAACACAACGGTTGTCTCGCCCAACGTATCAAAGCCGCGATAGCTGCCCAGAACTGGCGTAACCACGTTCTCGATGCCGGTATCGTACCAGGCCACACGCAGATAGGTCAGGCCAACGCCCGTATTCGCCGGGGAGTTCGGATCACCCACAGCCGGCAAATCGACCGTTGCATAGATCAGCATGATGCCGGTNGCGATGCAGACGAGCAGTGGCCCGAGCTGGCGTAGCGATTTCTCCGGCTTGGCGGTGCGCGACGTCAGCAGCATGGCGCCAAGCAGAACGGCGGTAGACATGCCNGCGCCAACAGCNGCCTCTGTAAAGCCGACATCCACAGCGTCTACGGCGACGTACCAGACCGCGGAGACAAGCGAATAAATGCCGGACANCATCACAATGGCAAACAGGCTGCGAAGCCGTGCGATCGCAATGGCCACTACGAAGAGAAGGCCCAGCAGGACAATATTGACCAGCGCGAGGCCGATATCTGGTTCACTCATGGCCATCAGGAATCCAGTCCTTCCTTGTCATGTGTGTCGACAGGCCCGATCAGCGGCTGAAGGCCAGCCGTGTGCGCCGCATTGGCTGCCGCATGCGACGAGGCCGGGCTGGTCAGGTAAATGAAGACGAAGATCGCGANCAGCTTGCTGACAACCATCCAGTCCGGCGCCATCAGCGCCATNCCGAACAGAAGCAGCGTCGCGCCTGACGTATCGGTTACACTGGCCGCATGGAGCCGTGTGTAGAAATCCGGGAACCGCAGGACACCAACCGTGCCCACCACACAGAGCAGCGCGCCGCCCAGGCAAAGCGCTGCGCCGAGCGGAAAGCGCACAACCTGCCACCATTCAGCGATTGATACGACCAAATCAGCCATTGCCACCTCCCTGCCCGCGACGGACCAGCGGCACCTGGAAAGACCGGTACCGGAAGAATTTGAGGATCGCGATCGTCGCNACGAAGTTGATCAGCGCGTAGAGAATGGCGATGTCCAGGAATTGCGGGCGCCCCATCACAAAGCCCAGCAGGCCAAGCGCCAGCACAGTCTTCGTGCCGAACGAGTTCACGGCGAGCACACGGTCATACAGNGTCGGCCCTGCGATCGCGCGGATCAGCAGAAGCAACATCCCGAACAGGACAGCAATCAGGGCGGCGGCGGTCATGCAGGTCTCCTCTTGCCATCTGCGGCCTCGCGGGAGCGGCGGTCCATATCTGCAAAAGCTTCAGGCTGAGCCGACTGTTCGTACAGCGCATGGACCAGCATCTTGTCGCCCTCNATCTCGACCGTCACCGTGCCCGGNGTCAGCGTGATGGAATTGGCGAACGTCACCTTTGCAAGGTCTGACTCGCAAGCGGTCTTAACCTTCACCAAGGCCGGAGCGATATCGAGATCCGCCTTGAGGCAGGCCTTCACGACGGCCCAGTTGGACTTTGCGATCTCCACCATCAGCCAGGGGAAATACAGCGCGAAGCCGACAATGCGCACATAGGGCGCACCTTCACGGTCAATAATATCAAGCCGATAGGCCAGGATCATNCAGACGGCGACAGAAACAGCGCCCAGCGACAACAAGAGAGGAGAGTAATGGCCGGACATGCCCAGCCAGAAGCCAACCAGTGCAACCAGCAACCCCAGAAAGTACGCCACGCGTGCCCCTTTCGCAGATGACCCAATAGGATGAACGCCCTGACCTAAAGGTCTGCGGTCGACTTGAAAAGTGCTTTTCGGACGGTTTTCTGCCCTTACCTGCCAAAAACGAGCCGGACGGTGCGTTGCGGCGAGGAGAAGCTGGCTTCCTCATTGGCCGGGACGTCATCAATCGCCGAGGCNAGTGCGTTTGGCGAGAATGCGGACGACAGCGACCAGTTCCAGTAGCGCAGCGTTGTCTGCGCCTTGGCGACGGTCATGATTTCGAAAATATCGGACACCTTGGCGAATTGCGGGTCGATTTCGCCATCTTCCGTCTGCAGCGGCCGCTTCAGCCCAGCCCACAGGACCGGCAGGAATTCCCTGTTCACGCCTGTTCCCTTGCAGAGCACAGCAATCCCCTCCCCGCCCTTGTCGGTCAGGATCTTCGCTGCGGTCACGGGCTTCAGGCCCGCAAGATAACCGATTTCCTGCGCCAGCTCGGAATCCATCCCGTTCAGCGCCGAGGCGTTGATCGCNTCTTCGAGGCTGTCATACGGACTCTTGTCGATGGCTGCGCGGTTGCGCTGGCGGCGCTCGATCAGCTGCAGCGCCTTGCGCGTCACGGGATCGGACCAGTTTTCCTCGGCGGCAAGCTCGAACACATCCCGGCACGTGTCGATCACTTCCAACCGGTCGGCAGCGTGACGTTGCAGGATCTTGCGGCGTGTGGCGCTNTCGCTCCACCAGAACATGGCCATGGCCTGGGAAGGCTTGGTCTCCAGCCGCTCAACCAGCAGGTCGCACAGGCTTTCCTCCCCGCGTGAGCGAACGACCAGCTTGTCGATGGCCTGCTCTGGCAGGATCGCCCCGTTGTTCGTCAGCATGTCACGGACCGCCGGGATCTCGGCAAACTCCGCAAGATACTCACACACCGATTCCGGCACCTGCTTGCGCTGGGCGATGATCTGACGGTGCTCCGCTGTGCCGGACATGCAGATTTCCCGCAAATCGCACGCATCAAAGCCNTCATTACCCTCCAGCACGTGGCGGGCCACCTGAAAGGAACACTGGCCAAGATATCTCAGGACGCGTTTCGGCGCTTCGCGATGCGTCGCCAAACGACGGGCGCACATTTCGCGTTCGGCTTCTTCGGCATGAAACAGGACTTCCAGCAGGATGTCGCCCACCATATGCCGGTCCTGGTGCGCCAGACGCGATGCCGGCATCGACACAAGGTCCAATAAACGCCGGAACAGGGCGTTNCGGGCACGCCCGGTCTGTTGCGCCGGCTGGGGTTCCAGTTGATCTTCCATCAGTGCGACCGTCTTCGTTGTAAAGAAAACTGTTGCAGGAAACGGTTAACGGTCTGTGGAAATATATGCGCCGCGTCAGCCCCGGTCTTTTGCGCTCGGGTGTACTACCATCACCAGAAGGCTGCACACGAGCATCAGAATCGCCAGCATGAACAACATGCCGCCATCGGTGGACGTGTTTTGAGGGTCCAGCGAGACAGGCACTTCCCTGCCAAGCCAGGGCGACAGGTGCATGGCCACTGCCCCGCCCAGAATCCCTGCCGACAGGAATGCGCCGAACCGCCGGGTCATTGGCAGGATCAGGAACAGCGCAGCGATCAGCTCAATGATGCCCACAACAACGCGCCCGGTCGGCTCGTACAGGCTGATGCCCGAATTCGTGGCGATGGTCTGGAACACGATGTTCTCGCCCGGCGGATCGAAGAATTTCACCATGCCTTCAGGCGGGTTTGGCAGGGGGGGAATGTTCGCGTGAATGAACATCGCCACCAGAAACAGGGCCAGTGCCCAACTCACGAGATGCCGGAACAAACGCATTCTACATTCCTTTCGCCGGGAGGCCGTTAGCCGGAAGCTAACCATAGCCTCCGGCCGTGGCAACTCAGGCATGCGCGAAGTTAACGTGACATCGCGCTGATCATGTCCTGGCCATCAGACTTGCCCATTCCTGCGTGGCGAATGGTTGCGACTGATAGGAGAACGTCCTCTGATTGAGAATCTCGTCAGCCGCATGGGCCAGCGCACTGTANGCCGTATTGAGCAGAAGTGGGCCAAGGCTGGCCCGTTTCACGCCCGCCGCTTCCAGGTCAGGAAGGGTAAACGGAAACATGCCGGGAATGGCCAGCACATTGACGGGACGGTCGACGCTTGAGACCACCGTCCGAACGTCGTCGACCGATCTCAGGCCGGGCGCGTAAAGCACATCCGCTCCGGCGTCCTGATAGGCCTGAAGACGGGCGATCGTGTCGGCCAGGTCCGGAATACCGGTGAAGAAGTTCTCCGCCCGTGCGGTCAGTGTGAAATGAAACGGCAGGGCCNGCGCNGCCTCGACNGCGGCGCGCACGCGATCAGCGGCTCTCGCAATCTCATACTGCGGCGCGTCCGGGTTGCGGGTGAAGTCTTCGATNGACCCGCCCACCAGCCCGGCATTCGCACCAAGCCGGATGGTCTCGGCGCANTCTTCGGGCGTATCTCCGAANCCATTCTCCAGATCCGCACTCAATGGCAGGTCAGTTGCGGACGCCAATCTGGCGATGTGCGCCATCTTCATGTCGCGAGTCACCTGATAGTCTTCCAATCCTTCGGTGGCAGCGAAGCCCGAACTGGTTGTTGCCAGGGCCTTGTACCCAAGACCTGCCAGGATTTTGGCAGATCCGACGTCCCAGGGATTGGGCATCAGAAACATGCCATCCTGTTCGTGCAGGGCTGTAAAACGGGCGGCGCGGTCGGCTTGTGAAATCATAACTGGTCTCCAATGTTCGCCTCCTCCTCAGCATATCTGCGTATGGCGACCCACCCGATTCTTGCGCATCGGTCATGGACATTGGCTCTCAGGTGTCGCACTCCCGGGGGCTTTCCATGTCGGGACCACCTCCATACAGTCCCGCNAATCGTTCCGGAGTGGGCATGTCAGACAAGATGGATGACCTGATTGACGAGATGGCCGAGGACGCGGCCGAAGACATCTCGTCCCCCGTCAGCGGGGTCAGCGGCGCGATCGGCGCCGGCGCATCCCTGCTGGCCACGGCCAATCACTGGCGGGCGCGCCGACTGCGCCGCGGCGTGAAGATCGAACTGCCCGCCTATCTGATGGTCCAGCTNAGCTGGTTCATGGCCTTCGGTCTCCAGATGGTTCTGTTCCCTTACCTGATCACGGGTCAGGAACACCTGCACATGGACGGGCTGGCGCTCGGCCTTGCCAATATGGCCTTGTCGGCACCNTCGGTAATCTTCCTGCTGATCGGCGGCGTCGTGGCGGAGCGCGCAGACGGCAAGCGGCTTTTGATTATCCTGCACCTGCTGGCCGCCGCTCCTGCCCTGTTGCTGGCCTTCGCGGTCTCTCGCGGCGAGCTTTCCTATCCGGCGATGATTGTCTACGGCCTGACCATCGGAACCGTCGGCGCATTCATGATGCCCGCGCGCGATTCNATTGTGAACGAAGTCGTCGAGCGTCGCATGCGTGTCGGCTCCGGTGTGACCCTGCAACTCGGCGTGACGCTCGCCACGATGGCGCAATTCCTTGCCCAGATCGGCGGATTGATCGTCGGCGGCTATGCCGACAAGCGCACGCTGATGCCGGATTGGCTTGGCGGGTTCGGGATCGGCCCGATCCCTGCGGAACAGCTTCTGGCCATTCAGGGCATGATCCTCGCACTGGGCGCAGGCTTTGCGCTGTGGCTTGGACGCGGCAGACAGATCGTGACTGGCGGCANGGGCATCAAATCCGCACTGGCAGACATCGCAGACGGCTTCCACGCCGTGCGCTCTGACGGAAAACTCTGGGCCATGACGGCGCTGATGTTCGGTGTTGGCATCTTCGTGATCGGCGCGTTTCTTGTCGTGTTGCCGATCGTAAACCGGGATGTGTACGGTTTCGGCTCAGACGGCATCCGGGACATGTTCGTCACCTTCTGGATGGGGGCGTTCGTTTCCTCGGTTGTCCTGTCCATTTTCAAGCGCATCAAGCGTCAGGGTCGCCTGCTGCTGATCGCGCAATTCCTCGCCTCGCTCAGCATCCTCGCCATGATGTGGCGCGTGCCGCACTTTGCCTTTCTCGGCATTGTCTTCATCTGGGGGCTGGCCGCCGGCATCTCCATCGCGATGAGCCGCTCCATCGTTCAGGATGCCGCGCCGAAGGAAAAGCTGGCCCGCGTCCTGTCGATCTACCAGTTGGGCTTCATGGCAGGTGCGCCGTTTGGNGCGGCCATCATGGGCGCGCTGGTCGACCTGTTCGGCCCNCAGCGCATCGCTATCGTTCCGGCGGGCGGCATGATNNCACTGATCCTCTGGATGGTCTTCTTCACCCCCGTCTGGAACATGAAAGGCTCCGCCTGGCTGGAGCATCAGGAGCGGAGCTGACGGCTTTGTGTAGATGACACGCCGGTCAAACGCTTTTATCGGAGTGTTGCATGAGCTTCCGTCCCCGCGCCACGGTCCACCTGCCCCATATTGTTGCCAATTGGCAGGCGATTGACCAGCTGCACCCCGGCGCCACAACGGCGGCCGTGGTGAAGGCCAACGGGTATGGGCTCGGCGCGCTGAGAGTATCCGAGACCCTGTCGAAAGCTGGCTGCAGCACGTTCTTNGTNGCCCATATCGAAGAAGGCGTCATGGTCCGCANAACNCTGGGCGCGGCGCCCCGCATCTTCGTGCTGAACGGCCCCGCCGCCAGAGACTTCCGGTCGTATCGTGAGTCCGGGCTGACACCGGTCCTTTCCAGTGTGGATCAAGTGGATCTCTGGACCCGCAATGGCATCGGCCCGTGCGCGCTGCACTTTGACACCGGCATCAATCGGCTCGGCCTGCCCCCGGCCATGATCGAAACGCAGCTCGATGCCCTGAAAAAGCTGCAACCGGTTCTGGTGATGAGCCATCTGGCCTGCGCGGACGAACCAGATCATCCCCTCAACCAGACTCAGCTCGACCGCTTCACGCAGATCGCGGAGGCTTTCCCGGATACGCCAGCCAGCCTCGCCAATTCCGCAGGCTGCTATCTCGGGCCGGACTATGCATTCGACCTGCTCCGCCCGGGCATCGCGCTGTATGGCGGATCGGACGCCCCAGGCCATGTAGACCTNCAGCCNGGTGTCACGCTGGACGCCCGCATTATCAGCGTGTTCCAGGCCCGTGCCGGAGAGACCGTCGGCTATGGCGCAACCCATACGCTCAAAAAGGACGCCATACTCGCCACGGTTGCGCTCGGCTATGCGGATGGCGTCCCGCGCGCTGGCAGCAATACGCTGATTGGCTATCTGGACGGTTCGCCCTGCCCCGTNCTNGGCAGGGTNTCGATGGACCTCATCACGATTGATGTTTCAAAAGCACACGAAGCGGCAAAAACAGGCGCGCGCGTTGAATTCCTCGGCCCGCATGCCAAACTCGAANATCAAGCGGCGCGCGCTGGCACGCTAGGGTATGAATTGCTTACAGGACTCAGCAACCGTGTCGAACGTTTCTACGTCTAAGCGTGGGGTGCCAAATCCCCTGCAATGGATCGGCGCTGCGGTGCTCGGCTTCTTCGCCGAGATCGGTCGGCTGACCGTATTTGCCAGCCGCGTGAAATTCGCAGCCTTTACCCCGCGCTGGTATCCCGGCCAGGTCTGGCGGCAGGTCGTCAATATCGGCTTCTACTCCCTGCCTGTGGTTGGCCTGTCAGCCGTCTTCATCGGCGCAGCCCTGGCCCTCAACATTTATGAAGGCGGCAGTCGCTATGGCGCGGAACAATTCGTGCCCAGCATTGTCGTGCTCGGCATCACGCGCGAGCTTGGCGCCACGATCACCGGCCTCATGCTGGCCGGGCGCGTGTCTGCTGGCATCTCGGCAGAGATCGGGGCCATGCGCGTCACCGAACAGATCGACGCGCTGGAGACGTTGTCTGCCTCGCCCTACCGCTATCTCTACGCGCCGCGCTTCCTTGCCGCGATCATTGCCCTGCCCCTGCTCGTGCTGGTGGCGGACATCATCGGCATCATGGGGGGCTGGCTGGTCAGCGTCTACGGGCTCGGNTTCGACTCCACCACTTACCTGCGCAACACGCTCGACTTCCTGACCAATGANGATGTTCTGGTGGGCCTGATNAAGGCGGTCGTCTTCGGCGCGGTGATCGCCATCATGGGCTGNTATCAGGGCGANCGGTCAGAGGCAGGCGCNACCGGCGTCGGCCGCGCNGCGACGCTCTCCATGGTCGGCGCTGCCGTGCTTGTNCTNGCCGCCAACTANCTCATGTCCACCCTGTTCGTGGAGATNGGCCTGTGAGCACGCCCATACTGAGACTCGAGAACGTCCAGAAATCCTTCGGATCGAAACAGGTTCTGAAGGGCGTCGACATCGAAGTGCTGAAGGGCGAAAGCCTCGTCATTCTCGGTGGCTCCGGCTCCGGCAAATCGGTGATGCTGAAGAATGCGCTCGGCCTGATGACGCCGACCGCTGGCAAGATCTTCTTCGACGGGCAGGACGTCACCAAGGCCACCGGCCGCACGCGCGAAAAGATGCGCGCCCGCATTGGCATGCTGTTCCAATCCGGCGCGCTGTTCGACTCCCTCACCGTCTGGGAGAATGTCGGCTTCCGCCTGCTACAGGTCGACAAGATGCGCCGCAAGGACGCCAAGGAACAAGCCATCGAGACGCTGAAGAAGGTGCGCCTTGGCCCGGATGTGGCCGATCTCTATCCGGCGGAAATCTCCGGCGGCATGCAGAAACGCGTCTCGCTCGCCCGGTCCATCATTTCAAAGCCGGACCTGATCTTCTTTGATGAGCCGACCACCGGGCTTGATCCGATCACGGCAGATGCCATCAATGATCTGATCCTCGAACAGGTGCGCGGCCTCGGCGCGGCGGCGGTCTCGATCACGCATGACATGGCCTCAGCCCGCAAGATTGCCGACAACATCGCCATGCTGTTCGAAGGCAAGATCATCTGGCACGGCCCGGCGAACATCATCGACAATAGCGGCAACGACCATGTCGACCAGTTCGTACACGGACGCGCCGACGGCCCGATCCAGCCCGCGATTTAGGGCTGGCACAACGAACACGGGCAGGTCCACGCACTCCATTCTTGTCATCCCGGAAAACGCACCGCGTTTATCCGGGACCCTTGGCGCTGCCGTTAAAATGGGTCCCGGATAATGGCTGCACCATTTCCGGGATGACAAGATGTGTTGTTGTGCGCGCGACCGAAAAGAAAGTCCCTAAACGGCTCAAAGCCTGCCCCCCACTTGACCCGCACCTGATCTTCGGGCGCTATCCCGACGCTGTCACGCAGGGGGAGATGCGCCATGATGGACTTTATCAAATACGTCTCGGTGGCGTTTACCGCTGTTTCGCTCGCCTTCACCGGCTGGCTGCAATACGAAAAGTTCCGTCTCGATGGCGAGTGGCACATCGATACCTGTACCGAACAGGCAGATTTGACGCGCTATGAGGGCTTGCATCTCGCCTGGCGCGTCTTCCTGTCGGATGATCCCCTGTCGGCTCCGGTGGTCGGTGATGGCGAAAAGATACAGGAAGCCTTCGCGGCGATCCCCGCCACAGCACGCCATCCTGTGCGTCTGGTCGGCACAAAGGAGATCAACAAGGTGAGCCTGACCGGCCGGTTCGAGGGCCATCGCCGCGCCTCGACCGGACGGTTCGAGTTCCAACCCACCCTGTCGAAGCGTCTCCTGTCCGGATACATTCCCTTCTATCAGCGCAATGTGGATGTGCTGGACGGCAGCTTTGCGTTTACGGCAGGCAATGCACGCGGCCCAGCCCGCGCCGTGCGGCTCGTGAACGGTAAGATACCAGAGGGGATCGCGCCTTTCGCTTGTCTCGGAAAATCCGTCGCCGATCCTCCCCCGCCTGCGGGGGAGGTGGCAGACGGCGAAGCCGGCTGACGGAGGGGGCGGAGGTCAGGTCATGCCCCCCCCCCCCCCCCCGCCCCGCTCCCCCCCCCCCGCGGCCCCGCCCGCCCCGCC
>NZ_NHCK01000096.1:0-21393 GCF_002172815.1 Hyphomonas sp. TMED31
TCATGGATGGGTACACACCCTCATCAGGACCGGGCATGTCTTCGGGACCGGGCAGGGTAGGCTCGTTTTTGGGCATTTCCTGAGGGGTCGCGCCCTGTTGGCCACAAGCGGTCAAGGCAATGGCAAGTGCGGCGAAGGCAGTTCGGGTGATCATGGGGGTCTCCTGTCTGCAAGTTCTGGTGTAGGCCTAACGCCCATGTTGCAGGAAGGCTCCCTGACGTGAAGGATCGTGCGGATAAATTGCTGGTAAGCCTCGGCCTGTTCGAAAGCCGGGCGGCTGCGCGCGCGGCAATTGACGCTGGCAATGTGACCGCAGGCGGTGCTCTCGTCAGAAAGCCGTCGCAGATCCTGTCGTCTGAAGACAATATCACTGCCGCGCCCGCACATCCGTACGTGTCACGCGGCGGGTTGAAGCTCGCGCATGGGCTCGATGTGTTCGGCGTAAATTCCGAAGGCCGGCATTGTCTCGACATCGGCGCATCCACGGGTGGCTTCACGGATGTACTGCTGAGAGCCGGAGCGTGTCATGTCGTGGCTGTCGATGTCGGGCGGGGGCAGTTCCACGCATCTCTTGCAATGGATGAGAGGGTCACCAGCCTTGAGGCACAGGATGCCCGTACGCTGACTCCGCAAATGCTGAGCAATGCGCCGTCACTGCTGGTTTGCGATGCGAGCTTTATCGCGCTTGAAAAATTACTTGCTCTGCCGCTGTCGCTCGCAGCAGACCGCGCAGAGTTCGTAGGTTTGTTCAAACCACAGTTTCAAGTGGGTCGGGACCATATCGGCAAAGGCGGATTGGTGACTGACCAGAACGTGACCGAACGAGCGGCCAATGCCTTTGCAGACTGGATGAAGGAGCACGGCTGGCCGATTATAGCCTGGACTGAGAGCCCGATTACAGGCGGCGACGGAAATGCCGAACGCCTGTTTCATGCCATTAAGCGCTAATAGTTCTCGTCGTTGAACGGATCGCTGATTTCCCAATTCCCGTCATAGGGGTCGCGACAGGCCGTGATCGGATCGCGGATCACCTGGCCATCAGGTAGTCGGGTTTCACGCTCGATTGTGCGACACTCGATATTCGTGCCGGCCTGCGGTGGCAGGGTCGGGCCCGGCGCGGTCGACACGGGATAGGTCCGGCTTGGCGGCGGCGTGTTCGGATAGGTCATGACTTCCGGGCCACCATAGAGGCCATCTGTCGTGCGCGGGATTCCGCCCGTCGGATAGGCTGTGTTGGGAGAGGAACCGTACGGCGTTGCGACCTGACAGGGACGGCTTGTATCGTCCGCAATCGCGCCACCTGCAATGCCGCCGACAATCGCGCCAAGGATCGCGCCGGCAGCCACTTCGTCCGAATTGCCGTTGCCGCGATGGTGGCGATGATACCCTCGGTGGCCGCGATACCCACGATACCCGCGATAGTGGCGGTGATGGCGGTAGGCGTCTCCGTCATCAATATTGTTTCCGATGGCGCCGCCGATCAGTCCACCTGCAATGGCGCCCACCAGCACGCCTGCCAACTGGTCGTCCTTCTTCTGGCGTTCGCACTGAACATTCTGTACGGGCGCGTTGTAGGTGTAGCCATACCCGCTCTGGGCTGCGGCGGTGGCCGGGATAGCGAGGCCCGAGAGGGCCAGCGCGCCGATGACGAGCGATCGGGATTTCATCGCAATACTCCTTGCAGCAGATACACGTCCACCAAGTCAGCCTGCACAGTGCCGGTTTGAACCTGAACACGAGGTGAAAGCTGGACGAAGCAGGATATGCGCCACATATTTCTGGTATGGGAGTTCTGGATGTAGCTGCCCGCACGGCGGGGCGCGCCCGATATGCAGCGGCGCAGGGGCTGAGATCAGCCTGGTACGGCGTGCAGATGGGAGCGGCCCGGCGCAGCGCGAGCGGCTTTGACCGGCCGGGTGAACCTGCCTTTCGCCCGACACGTGGCACACCTGACCTCAGTGTATTGCGACGTGCTTATTTCGAGCTTTTCCTTCAGGATCGATTGAATGTGGAAGCGGGGCTTTATCCGAGACCGTCCGATGTACGACTGAGAGACCTGCCCAAGGCGCTCCGTTCCGCCCGCGCATTCAGGGAAGATGTCGCTGAAGTTGATCGGCGTCGCCTTGAGCGAAATGGCACGGAAATACGTCAGCAAGTGGTGGACGGTCATAATCGCTATCCGACCTACTATTTGCAGAACTTTCACTACCAATCCGGTGGCTGGTTCACCGAGGACAGCGCAGATCTGTATGACACGCAGGTTGAAGCGCTTTTCACAGGTACCGCCGACGCGATGCGCCGCGCCGCGCTGGCAGAGATTTCCCGCGAATTGAAGGGCAGGGATCAGCGCGGTGTCAGCCTGCTGGATGTGGCGTGCGGCAATGGCCGTTTCCTGTCGCAAATCATGCAGGTCTATCCGCGCCTAAAGGCAACCGGCCTGGACCTGTCACCCACATATACGGACGCAGCGCGTGAGCGCCTGAAGTCGTGGAAACAGGTGGAGATTCTCCACGAGGCGGCCGAGGCAATGCCGGTAGAAGATGCTAGCCAGGATATAGTGATCTCAGTGTTCCTGTTTCACGAGCTGCCACCGAGGGTGAGATCGGTTGTGCTGGCCGAAATGTATCGCGTGTTGAAGCCCGGCGGGCTGTTGATCATCGCAGATAGTGTTCAATTCGGCGACTATCCTGAGATGGACGGCCTGCTGGAATACTTTCCCCATGGATTCCACGAGCCCTACTATAAAGGGTATCTTTCCTGGAATGTCCAAGAAACGTGCGAATCGATCGGTTTTGTGCCCGATCGGCGGACACTGGCATTTCTGACAAAAATAAACAGTTTTCGTCGTCCTGCCTAACACCTTGTAAGAGAACTGATTTCTCGTCAGCGCTGTCGCGCTTAGTTCCGAATGAAGAAATATTGATTTGCGTGTATGGAACGTGACACTAATATGACAGTTACGTTACGGTCATGTGACACGAACTTTGATACCAGGAAGGAAAGGAGGCAACTATGGCCGTCCTAGATCATAATGATAACCACGTTTCCTGGCTGGCGCACAGGGACCTCGCTCTCAACGAGACGGGCCTGCGTGTCCTGCGGGGAGCGATGCTGACCACAGCAGGTATTGTCGGGGTAAGCCTAGCGATTGCGCTAGACCCGATCTTCAACCTGTTTGCCTGATTAGGTCAGGAACCTAGAAGCTCGGCAGTTTGCCGGTTCCCAGTATGGGCATGGCATAAGCGAGAATGATGGAAATAATGAGGCCGAGGAAGGCACGTCCGGCATCGCCGACGACGTCTTTCACGGCCTCATTTTTTGCCCGCAGCTGAGCGACATAGGCGATCGCCAGCTCACGTCCGGCCAGCAAGCCGAGGAACACCCATGTTGTGCTCATCGGAACGTTGCTCATTTCTTTGAAGATAAACAGGATGATCCCGTAGATAAGGTCGACAATTGTCGCCGCGCGAACATCGACCGTATTGATCTTGCTCTGAACGATCTTCTGTATCTGTCCGCCGCGGGTCGCGAAGATGTAGCCCTGGATTGCGACCAGCAGGATGGCACCGAAAACGACATACCCCAGTGAGAACGCGACATGCGTTTCGTCGCCCGTCACCGTCACGGTGCGCGGAAGGTAGACAAAGATATTTGCAAGGTCCTGCATCAGCCATTGCGACCAGAGGAAGGTCGTTGTCAGCCACTGGAACGTGACCCAGTAGGGCCAGGGCAGTTCATCCTTGGTGTGGAACACCCAGCGCTCGAATGTGCGGGAGATAATGATCCAGATGACCGCACCGCAGGCGAACGCCACGACATAGCCCATTGCGGACTTGATGATCATCTTCTCGAGAATGCCCTCGCTGGCAGACCCGCCAGACAGGGCAAACAGGGTCAGAACGAGGAATGTGGTCGAAACAGGAATGCCAAAGCGTGTCAGGAACAACAGGACCAGCGGGGGCAGGGCATGCCACCATTGGATGCCTGGCATCAGCAATTGGCTGCGATCCCCTTCACCGGGAAGCTGAGACAGCTTGTCGAGGCGCTCATAGGCAACGTCGCCATTGCCATTGAAGTAACCATAAAACAGGACTGCGAGCAGGATAGCGCTCGCAAAAAGCCACAGAACCCACCAGGGACGACGGGCATTTGAGGACAGGAATGTGCCTAGTGTCTGGATGGAGTCATTCGCGACAACCGCATAGGCGGCCAGCACAAATCCAATGATGCCGAAAATTTCCACGCCACTCATGCCGACAACCCATCGCTATATGAAGTCTGAACGCGAGGTAGCAGGTTCACTGAACAATGCCGATAGCAGGTTTGTGAACTTACTGTGACACGCGCTTCTGAGCTCATCGTCCCGTTTGCCCTCTATGACGCAATTTTGCATCTGCCAGCACACAGGCAAGCATGGCTTCGGCCACAGGTACAGCGCGTATCCCCACACAGGGATCATGCCTGCCGATGGTCCGCACGTCTACCTCTTCGCCGTCACGGGTCACCGATTGGACGGGTGTCAGGATGGAGGAAGTTGGTTTGATTGCGATTCGCACCACAACCGGCTGGCCTGTCGAAATGCCTCCGGCGATGCCGCCATTGTGATTGGAGAGAAACTGCGCGCCATTGTCTCCCGCGCGCATCTGATCCGCATTTTCCTCGCCGGACAGTGTCGCAGCGGCAAAGCCGTCTCCGATTTCGACGCCCTTTGCGGCATTGATGCTCATCATGGCGCTGGNGAGCTCTGAATCCAGTTTCCCGTATATGGGCGCGCCCCATCCGGCAGGTATTCCGGTTGCCTCGACCTCGACGATGGCTCCGGCCGAACTGCCGGCCTTTCGTGTCTCGTCAAGAAAGTTCTCCCAAACGGGCACCATGTCCGGGTCCGGACACCAGAACGGATTTGACTGGGTCGTTTCCCACTTCCACCGCGACCGGTCGATTGCGTGCGGCCCGATCTGAACCACAGCGCCGCGCAGTAGGACATCTTTACCAAGAACGCGGCGGGCTACGGCACCAGCAGCGACCCGCGCCGCAGTTTCGCGCGCACTGGACCGGCCGCCGCCGCGATAGTCACGTACGCCGTATTTCTGATCATAGGAGTAGTCGGCATGGCCGGGTCGATACCGGTCGCGGATCTCGCTGTAATCCTTGGAGCGCTGGTCGGTATTTTCGATCATCAGCGAAATGGGGGTACCCGTCGTCACCGGTCCGCCGGTGCGGTCATCCTCGAACACGCCGGACAGGATTTTTACCGCGTCCGGTTCCTTGCGCTGGGTGACGAAACGCGACGTGCCCGGTCTGCGCTGATCAAGAAATTGCTGGATAAAGGCCTCATCCAGCGGGAGGTTTGGCGGGCAGCCATCGACCACGCAGCCGAGCGCCGGTCCGTGGCTTTCGCCCCAGGTCGTCACGCGGAAGAGGTGGCCGAATGTGTTGTGTGACATGGCTGCCCATCTCGGATTTAAAGGTCAGGAACTAGGCGAACAGATGCTCAACAGCCGCGCGTTCTTCGCGGAGTTCTGCATCGGTTGCGTCCATTTTGGCGCGCGAGAACTCGTTGATGTCGAGGCCCTGAACGATCTCGTACTTGCCGTCCTTGCAGGTGCAGGGATAGCCATAGATGACGCCTGGCTCGATGCCGTAGGAGCCGTCAGACGGGATGCCCATGGAGACCCATTCACCTTCAGGCGTACCGAGCGCCCAGCTGCGCATATGGTCGATCGCGGCAGATGCCGCGGATGCTGCGGAGGAGGCACCGCGCGCCTTGATGATGGCCGCGCCGCGCTGCTGCACGTCAGGAATGAACGTGTCCTGATACCAGGCGTCGTCCACTTGTGGCTTGGCGGCATCGCCTTTCACTGTGGCGTGGTGGATGTCGGGGTATTGGGTGGCGGAGTGGTTGCCCCAGATGATGACATTCTTGATGTCGGTATTGTGGGTGCCGGTTTTCTCGGCCAGCTGGCTCATCGCGCGGTTGTGGTCGAGCCGAACCATCGCAGTAAAGCATTTCGGGTCGAGGTCTGGCGCATTCTGTTGTGCGATCAGGGCGTTCGTGTTGGCCGGGTTGCCGACGACAAGCACTTTCACATCGCGTGATGCGTGATCGTTGATCGCCTTGCCTTGTGGGCCGAAGATGCCACCATTTGCGGACAGCAGGTCTTTCCGCTCCATGCCTTGCTTGCGTGGCATCGCGCCAACGAGCAAGGCGTAGTCGCAATCCTTGAACGCGACGTTTGGATCGTCGGTGGCAACAATGCTGTTCAGCAGCGGGAAGGCGCAATCATTCAGTTCCATCACCACGCCGTTCAGCGCGCCGAGCGCGGGCGTGATTTCGAGCAGGTGAAGGTCGACCGGCTGGTCCGTTCCCAGCATGTCGCCAGCGGCAATGCGGAACAGGAGAGCGTAACCGATCTGGCCGGCAGCGCCGGTTACAGCGACTTTCACAGGCTTTTTCATGGGAGTTTCCTTCTTGCATAGGGTGATTTCGCGGCATCAATGGCGAATTTGTCGGGGAAGGGCAAGCGGCCATGCGTCTATGACGCAGACCGGGCACCCTGCCACAGTGGGACTCCGGCAGAGTTTGGCCTATATGGAAGGCTCACCCAGCAGCCCTTGGACCGGACATCGCCATGAGCCAGACCGACACGCCAGACATCATTCCACCATCGCCCAGCGCCGCAGATTATGCGACGGATCCGAACGGGAAACCGCTGATTCCGAATACATCTGATCCAATTGCGCTGTTCAAAGCCTGGATGGCTGAGGCGCGGGAGAGTGAGCTGAATGATTCAAATGCCATGTCGCTGGCCACNATCGGCGCGGACGGCATGCCGGATGTACGCGTGGTGTTGCTGAAAGAGGTGACAGAGGCAGGATTTGTCTTCTTCACCAATCTGGAAAGCGCGAAAGGGCAACAATTGGCGACAACGCCAAAGGCCGCGCTCGGCTTTCACTGGAAAAGTCAGCGACGCCAGGTGCGGGTGCGCGGCACCGTCGAGCCTGTTTCAGAAGAGGCTGCGGACGAGTATTTCGCGACCCGCGCAGCGCAAAGCCGGATCAGCGCAATTGCCTCCGACCAGTCCCGGCCATTGAATGACCGGGCCGAGTTCGAACAGCGCGTGGCCGAGCTTTCAGAGATATTCGGCGATGGGCCCGACATTCCCCGCCCCGAATTCTGGGGCGGGTTCCGTGTCGTTCCGGTCGAGATCGAGTTCTGGCAGGATCAGGCCTTCCGGATGCATGACCGGCTGAAGTTCACACGCGCCGACGATGGCTGGACGACAGGTCGCCTCTACCCCTGACAATCAGACGATCCCGTTTGCGACGGTTTCAATAATNAGGTGCGGGACGCCATCACTTGTCTTCGCCCAGGAAACTCCATCGCTGCCGACCATCGCAGACACACGCTGGCGGTGAGCAGAGAAACTGTCGAACTCGACCACGTCGACGGGTGTGTCGAAATGCAGGGTCACTTCATAGCCCATGCCTCCCGCCAGTTCGCGGATCGCATGGACGCGGCCGTGGAAAGGCTGTTTCAAGTAGCGGCCANAGACATGATCGCCGAGTTGGCAGGGGGCCTCGGGTGTGTTCGACAGCCGCGCAGATGCGGTGTTCCAGTCGCGATAGCCGAGCTCTGCGGCGACCATTTCGAGCGCTTTTGAGTGCGAGATGGATTGCCCCGCAGTGCTGGCCTCAAGGCGCAGTTCACGGGCGCGGGCCTTGGCGGCTTCGCGGGTTGTAATGGATTGCGGCATGGGTGGGATCCTTTCCCTTCATCCAGACGCGGTCGCTCTACGCGGGGCTTGCCTTGCCGCTGGACCGCTTNAAATGAAGCGTCAGCATCCTGAANGNNACAGCCGCGCGTTTGCNGCTGTGAGATCTTCACCTTCGGGACGTCCCGGCAAGCGGCAGGTGTCTCAAACCTGCGCGCCAGATAAGCCTGGAACGGGGAAACGTCAACGCCCGCAGGCGGCGATGGCTGTGTCGTCCGAGGTCATTGCCTCTGCCGCTTCCAGTGGGCGATCGGTCGCCAGCATGACCAGGCCGTCATCTGCCAGGTCCTGAAACTCCGATCCGTCGCCGTCAGCCATGTAGATGTCGTCAAGGCGGTCGCCCGCCCGGCCGAGCGTTCCGAACGCNGACTCCACATCATTCATTGCGTTGCGGTCCCANGCNGCGGCATCAGGACGTTCNGTGCCCGTCCAGCCGATGAGACGCCGGGAATCCACGCCCCGAGCTTCCAGCGCGGAAATGTCCCGTCCGCCACGAACCGAAGCCGTCATCATGAGCTCCGGATCAATCGCAGCGATTTCGGCGGCTTCATCATCATTGTAGGAAATCATGATCACGCTCTCCTCCGCGTTCGCTGCATATACGGCCTCAGCGATGTTGGAGAAGCTGGTCGTCTTCTTGCGGTCCAGCTCAAGAATTGCACCGGTATTGCGCGCCCAGATCAGGGCATCTGTCAGTTTNGGCGGAGAAAAATCCGTGCGGCGACCGTCATTGTCGACCAGCAATACGCCGGACAAGTCTTCCCAGCTGATGTCAGAAATATAGCCGCGGCCAGTGGTGGTGCGATTGAGGCGGTCATCATGCATGAGCGTCAGGACGCCATCGCGCGTTTCGGCGACATCGACCTCGAACACACGTACGCCGCGGTCGAAATTGTATTGCATCGTTTCGATNGCGTTCTCCGGNTACCCGGGAGCAGGGCCGCCGCGATGGGCCGCAATAACGACACCGCGATTTTCGCGCAGNCAGTCGAAATATTCGGGCAAGGGAAGGCGCTGGCTGTTGGCTTCGACTGCAGCAAACCCTTCAGTTTGAGGCGCGATATCGGTTGACGGCTCGCAACCAGCAAGAATGATGAGGGCGGTAACAAGCAGCGCGGAACGGGTCATTCTAGGGTCCTCTTCTTGCGCCGCACCAAATGCGCGCATAAACCGGTTCTAAATCAGGCGATTAATGCTGAAAACAAGAACACACAGGGAGACTTCATCATGTTGGGCATCATGCAGGATTGGCCGCTNACGGTTAACAAGATTCTGGAACACGCCAACCGCATCAACCCGACNCGGGAAATCATCACCCGCCGGGTCGAAGGCAATATTGTCCGCACGACATATGCCGACCTTTTCAAACAGTCCAAGCAGGTTTCGAATGCGCTGNTCGATGGCGGCATCAAGCTGGGCGACCGCGTGGCAACACTTGGCTGGAACTCGGAACGCCACATGGCGTCCTGGTATGGCGCGATGGGGATTGGCGCGGTCCTGCACACTATCAATCCGCGCCTGCATCCTGAGCAGATCGCCTGGATTGCCAACCATGCCGAAGACAAGGTGCTGATCTTCGACAAGACCTTNCTNCCGATTGTCGAGGCCATCAAGGACCATCTCCAGACGGTCGANACGTTCGTGATCTATGCCGATGCNGACACGATGCCGGAAAACAATCTTGGCGCAGTTCCGTTTGATATCTGGATCGACGGACGGTCCACAAATGTGCGCTGGGGCGATTTCCCGGAAGATACCGCATGTGGGCTTTGCTACACATCCGGCACCACGGGCGACCCGAAGGGCGTGCTGTATTCCCATCGGTCCAACGTGCTGCACACGATGATTACCATGCAGCGTGACGCGATTGGCATGGGCGCGAATGATTCCGTTCTGCCGGTNGTGCCGATGTTCCACGCCAATGCGTGGGGCCTTGCGCTGTCCTGTCCAGCTGTCGGGTCCAATATGGTGATGCCGGGCGCGCAGATGGACGGTGCGTCGATCTATGAATTGCTTGATACCGAGAAGGTGACCATCACCGCCGCTGTGCCAACAGTGTGGCTGATGCTGCTCAACCACCTTCAGGAAAACGATCTGAAGCTGCCGCATCTTGAAAAAGTGATCATTGGTGGTTCTGCTGTGCCGGAGCGTATTCTCCGCGCGTTCGAGGAAGATTACGAGGTGGATGTGGTCCATGCCTGGGGCATGACGGAGACCTCGCCGCTGGGAACGCTCGGAACGCTGCCGCCGCACATGATGGATGCGGACATCGACACGCGTATGGAGCAGAAGCTGAAGCAAGGGCGTCCGCCCTTCGGCGTTGAGCTCAAGATCGTCAATGACGAAGGCGANGACCTTCCGAATGATGGCGAAACGTCCGGTCGCCTCGTGGTGCGGGGCGCGGCCATCGCGGCAGGCTATTTCAAGGGTGTCGGTGGAAATGTCCTCGACGATAANGGNTTCTTCGANACGGGCGACGTNGCGAACATCGACGAGTANGGCACGATGACGATTACCGACCGCGCCAAGGATGTGATCAAGTCGGGCGGCGAATGGATTTCTTCGATCGACATCGAGAACATTGCCGTCGGCCATCCNAAGGTNGCGAATGCGGCCGCGATCGGNATCTACCATCCGAAATGGGATGAGCGTCCCTTGCTGGTCGTGCAGCCTGCGCCGGGCGAAANCCCGAGCAAGGAAGATGTNCTGGCCCAGCTTGAAGGCAAGATTGCCAAATGGTGGACACCGGACGACGTGGTCTTTGTTGACGAGATCCCACTTGGCGCAACTGGCAAGATCAACAAGTTGGCCCTGCGCAACCAGTTCAAGGACTACAAGCTGCCGACAGCTTAGTCTGCACTGAATTCAGGAACCGGGCGGGCGGCGGCTTCTTCTGGAGTCGTCGCCTTTCCATTTCTGGAAATGTCATCAAGCAACCATTCCATTTCGGCGATTTCTTTCTTCTGAGCCTGAAGGATTTCATCCGCCAGTTTCCGGACGCGGACATCTTCGATTCCTGCCCGTTCGCTTGTCATGATGGCGATTGAATGATGCGGGATCATGCCNTCCATGTAGGCCTTGTCCCCCACNGTTGCCTGAGAGCGGACAAGGAACAGTGCTGCTACGAACAGCAGAGCGCTGCCTGCATAGATGGCGAAGTTGATGCGCGTATCCTTGTACATGTNGAGCATGAAAGACAGCATCACGACGGCCATGGCCGCGGCCATGATCAGCGTCATGAAGAACCGTGTCTCACTCCAGTGCACGTGCGGGAGAGCATAAGTGTTGAGATACATCAGGCCGAACATGAAGATGGCGGACGTCGCGATCATCAGCCCGAACCGGCGATAGCTTCCAGAATGGTTCATCAGTTTCTCGCTCCATGTATGGCTCGATTCATATTGTCCAACGCGAGTTTCAAGGATCCCGTTCCGGAATATTCTGCCCGTCACGACTGGTTCGAAAGGATCGGCTGATCTATGTCAGTTCAGTTGAAGAATTTCGGAGAGGGCAGGGCGTATGAGTATGACATCGGAACAGACACAGGATGCCGGTTGGCGGGGGCTGGTCGCGAAGGCATCGCTGGCCTTGTCCATCTTTACGGTTTTCTGGTTTGTCGCCGCCGCGCTGGGCACAAAGCTCGGTCTGTGGGGCTGGCAATTCGGCCTCGGCACGATGACGATCAATTGGGGGCTGAAGCTCATCTTCCTGGCGCTCGGTGTCTCTGTAATCGCGCTGGTCCTCTCCCTGATCAAGGCGCCGCGCAAGCGGGCCTTCATTCTGGCTTTTGCCGCGCTGCTGATTTCGGGCCTGTGCTTCGGCCGGGTGGCGGCGTTCGGTGGACAGGCAACGCGACTTCCTCCCATCCATGACGTGCAGACCGATTGGACGAACCCGATCATGCCGAGCGAAGCGCTATTGGCAGCGCGTGAGGAAACCGGCGCGATGAACCCGGTCATGGAAGCGCCAGTGGTACCGGAATACGCAGAGGAACGCTGGCCAGGTACACCAGGGCGGCTCGTGTCGGAGTTGCAGGAAGAAGCGGAGTTCGATCCGGCCGTGCAGGAAGACCGGGTCGACGCGCCATATCCGAAGCTTG
This sequence comes from Hyphomonas sp. TMED31, assembly GCF_002172815.1. Taxonomy (NCBI): domain Bacteria; kingdom Pseudomonadati; phylum Pseudomonadota; class Alphaproteobacteria; order Hyphomonadales; family Hyphomonadaceae; genus Hyphomonas; species Hyphomonas sp. TMED31. The sequence goes on from NZ_NHCK01000096.1 coordinate 11,875, forward strand.
ATTCCTACATCACCAATGCGCCGCCAGCGACAGCGCATGAGGCAATTCTGGATATCGTCAAAGAGCGCGGCTGGGCCGTCGTCGAGGCCGATGCGGCTCAAGGCGTGATCGAAGCGACAGAGACCAGCTTCTGGTTCGACTTCAAGGATGACGTAATGATCCGTATTCTGCCAACTGAAGAAGGTGGCTCTCGCATCGATGTGCGTTCTACCAGTCGGGTAGGCCTGTCAGATCTGGGTGCGAATGCAAAGCGGGTTCGCGACTTGCTCGACGATATTGAGACGGCTTTGCGCTAAGGCGCGCTCACCTCGGCCTCGTCCTCGGCCTTTGGCGGTTGGGGACCGAGGCCGAGCAGGCGGGCGACCGGTCCAATGGTCCAGCCTTGTGTCGTGAGAGAAATGGCAACGATCACGAAGACGACGTTGAAAAAGCCGACAGTAATCGGTCCCGGCGATATGACGGGATAGATCGCCAGCAGGATCGGGACTGCGCCCCTCAAGCCCACCCAGCTGAGGAATATGTTCTCGCGCAACGTAAAGCCCATCCACCCCACCGAGGCGAACACGGCAAGCGGTCGCGCGACCAGCATCAAAACAGCGGCGATCCCGATGGTTGGCCAGATATCCTGAAGCAGTGCGCTTGGTGTGACCAGCAGGCCCAGCGTCAGGAACAGGACGAGCTGACAGAGCCATTGGAAGGCTTCGTTGAAATCGACAATGCGGTCGATCGGGCGTTTCAGCTTTGCCTTCAGGCTGATGCCAGCAAGGTAAGCTGCGAGAAATCCACTGCCGCCAAGTAGAGACACACCCGCGAAGATCACAAGTGCGCCGGCCAGCGTCATCACAGGGTATGTGCCCACGGGAAGCGATAGCGTATCCAGCAGACGCGCCAGAAGACGCCCCCCGAAGATGCCGCCCAGAATTCCAATTCCAGCCTGCATCACCAGCAATACGCCCATGCTCGCGAGATCGAAAGGCGCATCCGTCTGCATTGTTGCAACAAGGGATGTGAGCGTGACCGTCAGAAAGATTGCCATCGGATCGTTCAGGCCGGACTCAAGCAATAGCGTGTCTTTCAGGCGTGGCCTCAGCCCGATGCCACTCTGCTGGATCAACAGGAAGGTGGCTGCTGCGTCAGTGGAGGCTACGGCCGCGCCAAGCAGCAGGCCAACTTGCCACGGTACCTGCAGGAGCAAGGCCGCAGCCACGCCCGTTATGCCGGCAGTAACCAGCACGCCCAGAGTTGCGAGCGATGTGGCAGGTGCTCCGGCAGAGCGGAACACGCGGCGGTCTGTTTCAAGGCCTCCCGCAAACAGGATCACAGCCAGTGCCACGCTGCCAAGGTCGAAGGCAAAGTTGAAATTGCTGAATTCGATCCGGCCTGGCCCATCTTCGCCAAGCAGCATGCCGATGATCAAGGCAATCAGAAGGAAAGGCGCACCCGCCCGCCGCGCGACAGGCATGAAGGCAAAGCTGATGAAGATGATCAGGCTGCACAGGAAGACAAATAGATACACTTGGACTCCCTGACTGAACTTGTAGCGCGTCCTGTAGATAAAGGCCGTCGACGCGTCAGTTCAAGGCGGCGCACGTAATCCGTCGGGACTATTACCGTTCAGTTTCGCGCGTACTTGTCTTCGTAGCGAATGATGTCGTCTTCACCGAGATAGCTTCCAGTCTGAACTTCGATCAGAACGACTGGCAGTTTGCCCGGATTCTCAAGACGATGCACGGAGCCGACCGGTATGTATACGGATTGGTTTTCCGTGACGAGTTGAACTTTTTCGTCAATCGTCACCTGAGCGGTTCCGGAGACAACAATCCAGTGTTCTGCGCGATGGTGGTGGGATTGAAGCGAAAGTGACTGGCCAGGGTGGACTTGAATACGTTTCACCTGAAAACGCTCTCCCATGGCGATCGACTCAAACCAGCCCCAAGGACGATAATCTCGCGGGAATTGTTCGGCCTGCTTGGATTTCTTGGCCTTTAACTCGCTCACCGCCAGCTTAACGTCCTGAGCCCGTGACGCATCAGCCACCAGAACGGCATCCGGCATGGCTACGGCGATGATGTTATCTAGCCCGATGCCAACAAGTTCCAGATTCTCGTCTTCAGATCTCAGCAGGGAGTCCTTGCATTCCATCGCTGTGACATGGCCGCTGGTCGCAACCCCGTCCTTGTCAGGGTTTGTCTCACGGCGTACGGCATCCCATCCGCCGAGGTCGGACCATCCGCCAGCGAAAGGCACAACACTGAGATTGTCTGTCCGTTCCATGACGGCATAGTCGATCGAAATGGACGAAACACGGTTCCAGCTTTCTGGTTCGAGCCGCGCAAACCCCAGGTCAATCTGTGCGCCGCTTACAGACTCGGCGACGAGTTTCAGCATATCCGGCTCGTATTGCCGGAACGCATCGACAACGCTCTTCACACTGAACAGGAAAATACCGGCATTCCAGAGGAAGTTCCCGCTTTTCAGCATTTTCTGAGCGTTGGTGGCGGACGGCTTTTCTACGAACTTCTTCAGCTTGATCGGAGACAGCCTATCGTCTTGAACCGGCTCGCTGAGTTCGAGATAGCCATACCCTGTTTCCGGATAGGTCGGCTGGATTCCGAATGTGACGAGGTGGCCCTTTTTTGCTGCACCAGTGGCAGCTTCAATGGAGGCGTGGAACGCGGATGAGTCGGGAATAACGTGGTCGGAAGGTGCCACCAACATTAACGCGTCAGGATTGGTCTTTTGCAGGTGAAGTGCCGCTGCGAGAATGGCAGGTCCTGTGTTGCGCGCTTCCGGCTCGATCATGATCGTGGCATCGTCGATACCGATATCCGCAAGCTGTTCCTTCACGATGAAGCGGAAATCCGAGTTGGTAAGGATCATTGGCGCGGCGAACGCTGTGCCTGTCAGTCTTTTTGCAGAAGCTTGAAAAAGTGAGGTCGGGCCAACCAGGGGAACGAACTGCTTGGGGTAGCTCTTGCGAGAGAGCGGCCAAAGCCGGGTGCCTGACCCGCCGCACATCAGGATCGGTACAATGCTACTTGCCGGAGTGGCCATGAAAGAACCTCACTAGTCGCTTGCGAATTTCTTGGCCCAGTGCGCCCGGATTGGCTAGCCCGGACGCTGAAAAAATGTCGCACCGAGACCTGTCAGCGGTCCTTTGGATCCAACGCATCCCTCAAGCCATCACCAATAAAGTTCAGGCAGAGCAGGGTGACCGCCATGGTCAGCGCCGGCGCCAGCAGCATCCAGGGCTTTTCCTCCATCCGGTCTGCGCCATCAGAGATCAGGACCCCGAGAGAGGTCAGTGGCTCATTCACCCCAAGGCCAAGGAAGGACAGGAAGCTTTCAGCCAGGATGACGACCGGGATGGTCAGCGTGACGTATACCGCAACCGGCCCGATCACATTTGGCAGGATGTGTCGCGTGATGATGTCCTTCCGGCTGACACCGGCCGCGCGGGCGGCCTCGATGAATTCCTTGCCTTTAATGGCCAGCGTCTGGCCGCGCACGATGCGCGCCATTGTCAGCCACTCAATCGCGCCGATGGCTGCGAAGATCAGAACGATGTTTCGCTCGAACACGGTGAGCAGCAGGATCACGAAGAAGATGAAGGGCAGGGCGTAGAGGACGTCGACGATCCGCATCATGAAATTGTCGACGCGGCCACCCAGATAACCCGCCGTCGCGCCCCAGCTGACCCCGATGACGAGGCTGACCGCCGTTGCGACGATACCCACCATCAGCGAGATCCGAAGCCCGATCATCAGGCGGGCGAGCAAGTCACGCCCTTGGAGGTCCGTGCCTAGCGGGTGCATACCTTCGAAGGTTGGCGCAATCGTGCGCAGGTCGGAAATCGTGCTGTACTTATGCACCCAAAGCATAGGGCCAAACACGGCGATCAGGACCAGTGCGCCCAGGATCCACATCGAGATCACGGCGGCGCGGTTGCGGAACAGTCGCGCACGCGCGTCATCCCAAAGCGAACGGCCGCCCACAATGGCTTTCTGTACCGGTTCAACACGTCCGGTCGGGTCGAGGAGGGGATCGAGATCCGTCATCAGTCGTACTTCACTTTCGGATCGAGCAGGGCATAGAGAATGTCAGCGAGCAGGTTCAGCAAGACAATCAGGCCCGCATAGACAATGATCGCGCCCATCACGAGCGTATAGTCCCGGTTGAGCGCGCCATCGACAAAATAGGTGCCGAGACCCGGCAGGCCGAAAATTTTCTCGATGACCACCGAGCCTGTCATGACCCGTGCCATGGCTGGCCCGGCATAGGAAATCAGCGGTAGGAGCGCGGCCGGCAAGGCGTGGCGCGCGATGACCTGCCGCTCGGTCAGCCCTTTGGAGCGCGCTGTGCGGATATGGTTGGATCGCATAGTTTCAATAATGGACGCGCGCATCAGGCGCGAGATGATGGCGATCTGTGGAAGGGCAAGCGTGATGACCGGCAGCGTCATGTTGTGCCAGCTCATGCCGATGTTCGGATACGTGCCGAGGCCGCCGACTGCGAAGATTCCGGCGCCGAGCGCAAATATCAGGATCAGGATAGGGCCGGTGACAAAGGTCGGGATGGATATGCCCGCCATGGCGATGCCCATCACGCCGTAATCTGCGCTCGTATTTTGCCTGAGCCCGGCAAATACGCCGAGCAGTGTTCCAACCACCAGGCCAAGACCCATGGCGAGGAAGCCGATGGTCAGCGAAATCGGCAATCCATCGGCGATCAAATCATTCACGCTCTTACCGAGCGTCTTGTAGGAGGGGCCGAAATCTCCCACCAGCACACCGCCTACATAGTTCAAGTATTGCTCGTGCAGCGGCTTGTCGAAACCGAACTTGGCGGCGATCGCCGCTTCGGTTGCGGGTGGCAGTTTCCGCTCACCGTCGAACGGGCCGCCCGGCGCCGCGCGCATCATGAAGAACGCCATCGTGATGATGGCCAACATTGTAGGGATTGCAATCAGCAGGCGCCTGAACGTATAGGCCCACGGAATTCGGCTAATGGCACGTTGGAATGAGGACACGTTCTTTTGCTATTCCGTTGCTGGTAATAGGAAATTCGTCTTGCCGCCGTTTCGGGCGCTTGGCATCGCGATCCGCAATCCTTAGCTTGTAGCGACAGCCGATCAAGACCGCAGACACAGGCAAGGACACGAAAATATGGCCGATATTCGCCGCGTTACGGAAGCTTTTGCCGTCGCTCCTCAAATTGATGAGGAGGATGTTGCCGAGATTCAGGCTGCAGGCTTCAAAACGATCGTTGCAAACCATCCGGACGGAGAAGGCGGGGTGACTCAGCCGCGCATGGGCGCGATCCGCGCGAAAGCCGAATCGTTGGGACTGACCTTTGTTGCTTTGCCATTTTCCGGTGCGCCGACACCCGAAGTGGTTGAACGGACTGGAAATATTCTGAACGAGGCGCCTCAGCCCGTGTTGGCGTATTGCCGCACCGGAACCCGCAGCATCACGGCCTGGGCGCTGACCCATGCGGGGCAGGGAGCAGCGCAAGAAATCGTCGATGCCGCAGCAGATGCGGGCTATGATCTGTCCAGTTTGCAGTCGTTGCTCTGATCATCAATCGCACAAGTTTGTGAGCAACTGGTCACACTTGCGCCGCATTAAGTGTGTTGTCAGTGTAGGCGGGCCATGCGAAGGCCAACACAGGGAGGCGCAGGTCATGAGGCCAAATGCGCGACAGGAGTGGAATGGATGAGCGATCGTCTATGGATCACCGACTTCAAATATGACGATGGCGCCATGCTGGTTAAGAAGACCGGGCACCGCGTTCCGCTCACGCTTTCCCTCGCGCACGACATCTTCACCTGGTTCTGCTTCTATTTCTTTGCTCAGACCTGGCGCACATGGCGCCGTCTGACCGGTCACAAGCGCCCTACGATTGCGTTCTATCCCGATAAGCCGCGCCCTTGGTACTTCATCTGGCCCGTCATGCACGTGTCCGGTGCGAAACTGATTGATGACGTCCAGACGGCTGACATTGTCATGCAGTTCGACGACTCGACGGAAACCGATAACTCGGTCCCGACAGTGAGAGATGGCGCAAAGCTGGTTAATTTCTCCTGTGACGACATATCGAAATCGACTGTTGCTGCCGCCTTTGAAGAGGCTGCGGGCTACTCCCTGTCTGTCGACCCAACCACTCATCAGGGCCGTATGGTCGAGAAGTCCGAGCTGAACGCTGCGCATGACGGCCGCATCCTGGAAGGCCCTCTGGACACGCCGCTGCCCGGAAAGACGTACCAACGGCTGGTCGATAATGAGATTGAAGGCGGACTGGTCGAGGATCTGCGATGCTGCATTGTTGCAGGCTCGCCCGTCGTCGTGTTCCGCAAGCGTCGTCCGCTTGAGCGCCGTTTCCTGAATGAGAATGTCCAGGTTTTGCTCGACGAGCCTCGCAATTGCTACACGGATGATGAAATTGCCGTGATTGAGCGCTTTGCGGCATCTATCGGACTGGACTGGGGTGGTGTGGACGTCCTACGTGACCGGCAGTCCGGACGAATTTTCATCGTCGACGCAAACAAGACTGATATGGGCCCGCCTGTTGCTCTGAAGCTGGCGGCCAAGCTTCGCGCCACGCGCCGCATGGCTCAGGCGTTCGCAGTCGCATTTGCATCGAAGAAGCGGTGATCTCGCTCCGGACGGTCAGAACCGCTGCAAGAGACTAGAAAATGGCAATTCCCTATATTCGCGAAATCGAGTTTGAGTATGGCGTTGTGGAGCAGGTCTCTCCGCTGATCCGCCGGGTAATCGCGAACAATCCGGGACCATTCACCTATGTTGGCACAGGCGTGTACATCATCGGGCACGGCGAAGTCGCTGTGATCGACCCCGGCCCGGAAAATGCCGATCACTTCGAAGCATTGAAAAAAGCGCTTGAAGGCGAGACCGTAACACACGTTTTAGTTACACATGGCCATTCAGATCATTCTCCACTGGCTACGCCTTTGGCCGAATGGGCTGGCTGCAAGACCTATGCAAAGAATTGCGGTGTGCCGACGGCCAAGGGCGAACTCGGCAGCGCAGACGATCTGGGCTTCATGCCGGATGTGAAGGTTGGCGATAGCGATGTCATCTCCGGACCCGGCTGGACACTGGACGTCATTGAAACACCCGGCCACACTTGCAACCATCTCTGCTTTGGTCTGCGCGAAGAGAATGCGTGCCTGTCAGGCGACCACATCATGGGCTGGTCGACCACGGTTGTCGCACCGCCCGATGGCGACATGGGCGACTATATGCGCAGCCTCGACAAGATCCAGGCGATGGAATTCGACACCCTCTGGCCGACGCATGGAAGCCCCGTTCGCGGCAAGGAATTTGTCGACCGCTTTATCACCGAATACGCCAATCACCGCCGCGCGCGGGAGGCAGCCATACTGGATCAGATGCGCTCGGGGCAGACCTCAATCCCCGAAATGGTGAAAGTGATGTATGCCGACGTCGACAAACGGCTACATCCGGCAGCTGCCATGTCGGTGCTTGGCCACATGATTGAGCTGATCAAGACGGGTGTTGCCGTCTCGCCAGATGACAAGCCGACCGTTCGCTCTCATTTTGAACTGGTGAAATCCGCCGCCTGACGGGCTTGGGCAAGGTTACCAGCCTAAACGGTTTCTGCCTTGTTCGGTCGCATGAGCAGCTGCTGGATGGCCTCATCCACGCTGATCGCGCCTTCAATGACATCTGCGACGGCATCACAGATCGGCATGTCCACACCGCGTTCTGCCGCGAGCCGTTTCAGGACCGGCGCAGTCGCGACGCCTTCGGTCACCGCATTTCGTGCGCCCAGAATATCTTCCAGCCGCTCGCCTTTTCCCAGCGCCATGCCGCAACTCATGTTGCGGCTCGTCTCTGACGAGCAGGTCAGCACCAGGTCTCCTAGACCGGACAGGCCGGACAGGGTTTCACGCTCCGCGCCCAACGCGAGCGCCAGTCGGGTCATTTCGGCGCTTCCCCGCGCGATCAACGCCGCGTGCGCAGAGCGGCCAAGTCCCTTGCCCAGTGCGATACCGCACGCAATGGCCAGTACATTCTTCACCGCGCCGCCGATTTCAGCGCCCAGCAGGTCATGCGCCAGATAGGGGCGGAAGTTTGGTGTGGCGACCGCGGCGATCAATTCGGTGCCAAGCGCCTCATCCTCAATCGCGAAGGTGACCGCTGTCGGCAGACCTTTGGCCACGTCAATTGCAAAACTTGGCCCCGACATCACGGCCGGAACGGCTTCGGGCAGTTCATCTTTCAGGACCTGCGTCATGAATTCGCCGGTCTTCAGCTCAATCCCCTTGGAGCAGAGCACCACAGGCGTTCCCGGACGAATATGTCCTTTCAGTGCCATGAGCGTTGCACGCGTGTGCTGCGCTGGCGCAACGGCAAACAGCGCATCCATCAGGTGAAGATCAGCCAGGTCCGAGGTCGCTTTCAGCGCCGGGTTCAGGGCAACGCCGGGCAGGAAGCCTGTATTCTCGTGACGCGTGTTGATGGCATCCGAGATGTCGGGCTCGCGGCACCAGATCAGCACGTCCTGGTCTGCGCGGGTCAGCATCTGGGCAATCGCAGTGCCCCAGGCGCCGCCACCGATGACGCCGAATGTCTTGAAATGTTTCGTCATGCGCCGGAGATTGGTCGAAACCGCTCAGCGGGGCAAGCGGCTCAATCAGATGAAATTGAACGTGCCGCGTTCCTTCTCAGGGTCCGCTGTGACGGCAGCTTTCCGACCCACCGGAGAGGCATCTTCCCGCAGGACAGGGAATGCCTCCTTAGAAGCATTGGCCAACGCGCGCCGACCGTCTTCCAGCCGAATGAAGGCGATCCCCTTGTTCGGGCCTTCCTTGCCGTGCGTGACAGTGAATGTTTCCAGAACACCTTCGCAGTCGTCCTTGCAGAGCGTGACGCGTTCACTTGGCGTCGCGTACGGCTCGGCGGGCGCGAAGCGCGCAGGTTTCTCGGTGGAGTAAACGCCTACGGCTTCCTTGGTCATCCAGCCGCCATTGGCGAGCACCAGCCCGTAGTCGCCAGGATTCGCGCGCAGTTTCGCAGCCATCTCGGCGATCCCGTGCAGGGAGTAATTGTTTCCCGGCCCGCCAAAGAAGGGCAACCCGCCGGTGAGGGTCAGGGGACGTGGATCACTCTTCCAGTCGATTCCCAGCTCCGCCGTCGAAGAGAAGACAGCGCATGGGAAGCAGGAGTAAAGATCAAGATGCTGGATGTCGTCAGCGGTCTTGTCGGCTTGGTCCAGCGCGCGACCAATTGCGGTCTGCATTGCCCAGGATCCATCAAGGCGCGGGCGCAGCGAGATCAGGTCATCCGCGGCCTCTCCACCACCGTGCAGATAGACGCGCTTGTCTTCCGGAACACCCAAGGCATCCGCTTTTGAACTGCTCATCAGGATGGCTGCCGCGCCCTGATTCACGGCGTCCTGGGCGATGAACCATTTCAGGAAAGGGTCGGCGTATTCGTAGTTGGCTTTTGACGGGGTCGACAGGAATTCTACGGA
>NZ_NHCK01000097.1:0-12401 GCF_002172815.1 Hyphomonas sp. TMED31
CCATGGCCGAGGCGCTGGGCGCAACCGCGCTGAACGCAGGCGAGGCCGCGCAGATCGTGCAGGAACAGACCAGGGGTCGCATGTGCGACAGCGTGGTGGAATGCGTCGGCGCAGATCCGGCGATCCATTTGTCTCTGAAACTTGCGAAGGCTGCGGGCACAGTGTCCTGTATTGGCGTGAACCAGACGATGGATTTCAAATTCCCAATGGCACTGGCTTTCATCAAGAATCTGACCTTCCGCACGGGCACATGTTCGGTGCCGGAACATTGGCCGGAATTGATTCCGCTGGTGCAGGCTGGCAAGCTAACGCCGGAACGCACGATTACCCATCACATGCCGCTATCGGACGGGGCCGAGGCATATCGCATGTTTGATGCGCGCGAGAATGGCGCGATGAAAATGATCCTGACACCCTGACGGAGGCAAAGCCCATGACAAAGATACTGAGAAAACTCGCAACTGGTGCAGCACTCGCGACGGTGATGACCGGGGCCGCGATGGCGGATACGACCGTGATCCATGCCGGGCATGTGCTGGCGGAACCGGGCGAAGGATATTTGACGCGCCAGACCATCACCGTGGAGGACGGCAAGATCGTTTCCGTGGAGGCGGGCTATCAGCGCGCCCCGCGCGGAGCGGAGCTGATCGACCTGAAAGATGCCTATGTGCTGCCCGGCCTGATCGACAGCCATGTGCACATCACCGGTGAGAATGGGCCGAACGAGCGGATCAAGGCGTTCGAGGATACGGATGTCGATGCCGCCTTTGATGGCGCAGGNTTCGCCTATGTCACGNTGNTNTCNGGNTTCACGACGGTTCAGGATGTCGGCGCGTCNAACAATGCGATTTTCGGACTGCGGGATGCNATTGCNAAGGGNAATGTNCCGGGGCCGCGTATCCGNGCNTCCGGNCAGGCNATCAGCGTGACNGGCGGGCATGGCGANNTNAANGGCTATTCGCCNGANGTCATGGCCTTGTTCACGGGCAAGAATGTCTGCAATGGCGCTGATGATTGCCGCCGCGCCGTGCGCCAGCAGATCAAGGAAGGCGCCGACGTTATCAAGATCACCGCGACGGGCGGGGTGCTGTCCAACACACGCGCGGGTCTGGAACAGCAGTTCACGGATGACGAGTTGGTGGCGATTGTCGAGACGGCGCATTCGATGGGTCGCAAGGTGACCGCACATGCGCATGGCAAGGGCGGCATTATCGCCGCGCTGAATGCGGGCATCGATTCCATCGAACACGGCACCTATACCGACGATGAAACCGTGGGCCTGTTCAAGGAGCATGACGCGGTGCTGGTGCCGACGGTGCTGGCAGGCGCGACGGTGACGGGCTGGGTGAACGAGCCGTGGCTGCCTGCGCCAAGCCGTGAAAAAGCTGCGATCATTGGGCCGATGATGGTCGAGACTTTGCGCCGCGCGCGGGCCGGCGGCGTAACGGTTGCGTTCGGAACCGACACCGGCGTGTCCAAGCATGGCGATAATGCCGGCGAATTCGACCTGATGATCGAAGCGGGCTACACGCCGGAAGAAGCTATCCGCACGGCGACCGTCGTGGCGTCAGAGCATGTCGAAATGGCGGATCAGATCGGCACGATCTCGGCGGGCAAGCATGCCGACATCATTGCCGTCATGGGGGACCCATTGAAAGATATTGGCGAACTGCATGATGTTGATTTCGTCATGAAGGACGGAACTGTCTACAAACAGGTGCAATAGAGGCTGGGGGTTCGCCTCTGCCGCGAAGTATTTTGACAAGGCGCNATATTGGCCTGAGACTTGCCTGCTGGGATCAAGTTGCCGCAAGAAATGCGGTGCAGATGAGGAAGTGCTGAATGACGTTCGACCGATTGTTCGCCGGGAGTGTCTCCGCGATGGCTTGCCTTGGGCTGGTTGCCTGTGGCGGCGAGGAGGTGGACGCAGAGCCTGTGTCGACGGCGAGCGAGTCCAATCAGTGCGTGCCGTTGGCGGAGGGGCAATATTACTGGGATGGGTCAGCCTTTGTCGTGTCACCGACCCCGCCGGCGGCCCCCGCTGCGGAGCCTGAGCCAGTCATTCGCCGCACCGCAGACGGAGCGGACTGGGTAACGGCGCTGGAGCGGACATTCCCGGATGCGGGGTATCCCTGGATGGGCCTGCACGCCAGTGGTCCCATTGCAGTNTTGACGGGGCTCGCCCCTGACGCCGAGGCGAAGGCGCTAGGGTTTGCGTCGGGGCGGGCGGCGATCGAAGAGAATGCCGAAGCTGCACCGGACGTAACACTTATCGTGAACGGAATATCACTTGAAGAGGGAGGGCGTGGTGTCGGGGACGCTCTGGTTTCCCTTTCCAATGGTGATATCGATGCCATGCGCTGTCAGGCCGCCTTCAACAATACGATGCGTGACCGGACGATCATGTTCCAGAGTAATCTGGCCATCATCTCACCAACCAGCGAAGACTTGCTGGATGCGGTAAGCGGCGTGGCGCTCTTGTGTAATGATTATGCCATTGAAATCGGCGGGCACACGGATTCGCGCGGATCGAATGACTACAATGAGGTCATCTCCACGCAGCGGGCGGAAGCGGTTCGCGACTATCTGGTGGAGCGGGGCGTGGATGCAAGTGCGCTCACGGCGGTAGGCTATGGAGAAACCCGTCCGCTNGACCGGGCGGAGACCTATGAAGCGTGGGCGAAGAACCGGCGCATGGAGTTCAAGGTATCGGAGCGCCGCTAGAGCGCTCAGGTGTGCGACCTGCCCTCGCTGTTTGGCCGCAGCGAGGGCTTTTGTCATTCGGGGGTCAGATTGAGAGGATCAGGCCTTCTGACGGGCTGACCTTGGCATCGACGGTCTGGTCCCACGCCTTCGNGATCGCCTTGGCGCCCTTGGCGTGTTTCGGTGTCACGAAAGATTTTGACGCGGCATAGAAGCTTTTCAGGGCAGCGCCCAGGCGGCGATTGATTTCNGCCCCGCCGAGCGTGGCCGCGCGTTCTGCTGCATAGGTGGGAACGAAGAAGAATTCCGGTTGCGGATCCGGCAGGGCGATGGGGGAGCGGTCTCCTTCCCAGTCCGTTGCGCCGATGATGAGGCTGCGCACCAGACGGTCCTTCAGNGCGTTGTGAATGTCTGCTGTCAGNGTTGGNCGCCCCAGGAAATCCACAAAGGCGGTCAGGCCGCGTGTGTGCAGATCGTCAGCGTCGTCATAGGTTTGAACGCGGGCATACAGGCCGGTCTTTTTCAGGAAGGCGACATTGCCCGGCGATGTCAGTGCGATCGTATCCACGCCGCCGCGNANTTTCAGGCAATGGGCAAGTGCCATCGCGGTTTTCGAGGATGCGGACGAGATGACCACTGTTTCCGGCACCGGGTCGCCGGTTTCCATCAGGCAATCATCGATCATCCAGCCGGTGGTGAAGAGGGGCCGGAACAGCATCTGCTGGTCCTCCAGCGCAGCGTCATAGGACGGGTCACCGGCGGTGTTGATGTAGGTGTTGTAAATTGGCGCGAGGCCCTGGCGATGGGCGGCACCATCCAGGAAGCCATGCTTGCCGACATTCACGGGCTGAACGTCGAAATGTTCGGAAATGGGCAGATAGCCGTAGAAGCGCTCGCCCTCCTTCAAGTGCTCGACCTTGGACTCGACCACGGTGGCAAAGCCCCAGACCGGGACGCGGCCATCGGCGGGGTCTGCGGCGGGGAAAAAGTCCCAATACTTCATCTGCTCGCCAAACGTGGCATAGGTGACATTGTTGGCCGTCAGGGCGAATTTGTCGACTTTCAGGCGCGCGGCCCCATCTGGCAGGGCGGGCAGGTCGGCCGGCACCCAGCGCGTCTCGCGCAAATCGTCCCGGCGGATCAGGAAATCACTCATGTTTTCGCTTTCTTCGTCTTGCGCGTAAAGGCGGCGATCCGGTCCTGCATGTCTGGGCCGGTCCCTTCACAATTGAGTACCTCCCATTGCAGGCCGCTGTCCATGTCTCGCGCGTCAGTCGCTTCGAGAAGTCGCTTGTTCGCCGCATGGGAGAAGGGCGAGTTCTCCAGAATTCGCCGGGCCAGCGCGTCACAGGCCTCGTCAAACCGATCCGCCGCGACGACCTGCTCGGCGAGGCCAATGCGGAACGCTTCCTGCGCGTCGATCATGTCGGCGGTGAACATCAGTCGTTTTGCCGTAGCGACGCCCACGCGGCGAGGCAGGCGCTGGCTCATTCCCCAGATCGGGGTGAGCGCCCATTTGGCGTGCGTGTCGCCGAAGCGNGCAGTGTCCGAGGCGATGATGAAGTCCGCCGCCAGGGCCACTTCCAGAGCGCCAGTGTAGCAATGCCCGTGAACGGCCGCGATGACCGGCTTGGGCAACCGCTCCATCAAGCGCAGCGTTTCCGAATGCCAGCCGGGAGAGGGAACCTTCTCACCTTCGGCAATGTCCCCAAGATCATGCCCGGCCGAAAAGCACTTTCCCGCCCCGCGCAGGACAACGCAGCCGATTGAGTCATCCTTCTGCAAATCCAGAACATGCCGGCGCAATTCCTGAAACATGCCCACGGTGAGGGAATTCAGCTTGTCCGGCCGGTTGAGGGTCAGCGTGGCGAGGCCGTCATTGTCCTGACGAAGAACGAGGGCTTCGCTCATGTGCCGAGGTCCACCATGAGGCTGGAGATTGCATGAACAAAGTTGCTCGGTGCCAAGCTCTGTTCGCCCGTCCATTTGATATCCGGGAAGCGGCGCAGGATGTTGCGATAGGCAGAGTCCAATTGCATGTTCGCCACGCGCTGGCCGAGGCAGACATGCGGGCCGTGACCGAATGCGAGATGCTCCTTCGCATTGTCCCGCGTAATGTCGTACTGGTTCGGGTTCGGGAATTTGGCTGGATCCCGGTTTGCGGCGGCGTAGTACATGACGACCTTGTCGCCTTCAGCCATCTTTTGACCGCCAAGCTCCGTCTCTGTCGTGGTCGTCCGGCGCATATAGGTGACCGGACTGACCATGCGGATCGATTCATGAACGAAATTGGGGAACAATTCCTCATTCGCCATCAGCTTGGCTTTCTGGTCCGGGAATTGTGTCAGCAAGCGCATGGTGCCGGAGAGGGAGTTTCGTGTCGTGTCGTTGCCGGCGAACACGATCAGCAACCACGAACCGTCGAGGAATTCCGGGCTAAGTGGCTNGCCGTCAATCTCGACATTGGCGATGGCCGAGAGCAGATCATTCTGCGGATTTTCGCGGCGCTTTGCCAGCATGTGGCGGCCATAGTCGAACATGGCCTGAATTTCGCCCATGAATTCCATCATNTGTTCCGGCGTGACATTGCCGAGGCCTTCCTGCTGGGCCTGATACTGAGAGTTTTCGAGGAAGTGCATCCAGTGGACCAGCTTCGGGCGGTCTTCTGCCGGGACGCCCAGGATCTCACACAGCGTGAACAGGGGCAGTTCGGCGGAGAACGTCTCCACCATGTCCACGATGGGGCCGTGCTGTTCCATCTTGTCCAGCAATTCGTTGACCTGGACATCCACGCGTTTCTTCAGTTCGGCCACGAAGCCCGGACGGAAGAACTGCATATGCTCCATACGGAGCGTTGTGTGATAAGGCCGGTCCAGATTGATCAGGCTGTTCAGGCTGGATGAGTGAAGCAGAGGATGGCGCGGTGTATCTTCCTGACCATAGGTCATCAGGATGCCGCCGCGCTGAGACGAATATGTAATCGGGTCCAACTCAACCTGCTTGACCAGGTCATATGATGTGACGGCCCAGAAACCCGCGCCGACCTGCTCAGGGTGCCACATGACCGGGGCCTTCTCGCGCATCTCGGCGAATGCATCATGGGTGTAGTCACCGCGAGATGAGAAAACGGATGGGTCGGTAAGGTCTACCGGCGGCGCGAGATCATACGCCGGCGGAAAGCTCGGCGGGCGCGGCGGCGTATCCACCTGATACGTGTCGGTTACGTTCTGTAGGGTCATGANGGCCTCCGTCTGGCGTTNGTCCACCGGCGGCCCTTTTCTGGCCGTCTCAGCNGGGCTTACTGCGTTTCCTGGAGGGCAGCTTACCNGATGGCGACCTGCTGCCAAGGCGTGACTTAGGGGCAGGTTTTTGGGGTGGCCGGGACGGTTCGGGAGTCTTGATGGCGTGTTCGGTGTTCATCAAATGCCCGATAGCCTGTTGCATCAGTTCCGGTGGAACTTCCTCCACCGCGCCGGGGCGCAGATCATCCAGGATGAACGGGCCATATTGAACGCGGATCAGTCGGTTGACCTTCAGATCCAGCGATTCCAGGGCGCGTCGAACTTCCCGTTTCTTGCCCTCGGCGAGGGTAACCGTCAGCCAGTTGTTTGCGCCGGTTTCGCGGTCCAGTACGGCCTTGATCGGCTTGTAGTTCACGCCGTCGACCGTGATGCCTTTAGCGAGTTCGTCGATCTTCTCCTGTGTCACCGTGCCGTGGGCGCGCACGCGATAGGTACGCTCCAGCTCGTTCTTGGGCAGTTCCAGTGCCCGGGCCAGCGCCCCATCATTGGTCAGCAGCAGCAGGCCCTCGGTCGTCAGGTCGAGGCGGCCAATGGTGACAACGCGAGGCAGGGATTTCGGCAGTTCGTCAAAGACGGTACGGCGACCTTCAGGATCCTGCGTCGTCGTGATGAGGCCGGATGGCTTATGATAGCGCCAGAGACGGGTTGCGTCGGGTGCGTGAATTGTTTTGCGGCCAACCCGGATCAGCTCGCGACCGGTCACCTTGAAGGCCGGGGATGTCAGCTTGACGCCATCGACGGTCACCTTGCCCTCTTCAATCATGCGCTCGACTTCACGGCGCGAAGCAACACCTGCGCGGGCAAGGTATTTGGCGATCCGTTCGCCTTCGCTCCAGTCCTTTTCGAGGTCTGGCTTGCGGGATTTGGGGGCTAGGCGTGGCTTGCGCGATCCGGAAGGCTTCCGGCGCGAGCGGCCCGTCTCTCGACGCTCCGTCATGGGATTTTCTTTCTGTGACTTCTACAGCAGGCTTTGAATGAAAGGTGCAGCGATCGCAAGACCGAATATGATCTCGAACACGATCCAGACCGGGATCATGCCGGGCTCCCGGTTCTTGATCCGGTCAAGTATGCGGGACATCAGTCGACCGACGCCTGCACCGACCCAGCCTGCGGCAAGGGGAAGGACGACAATGCTGGTGAGAATTTCCGGTTCAGATCCACCCAGATTCACCAGAAGAATTGCGGTCATCAGGTGGGAGAACAGGAAAAGGCCGCCATAGGTGGCGCGGAACTCGGAATAGCCGCCGGGCCGCAGCGGGTCGGGGTCTTCGACCAGGCGGACAACCCGGCTGGCCCATGCGGGTGAAAACATTGCAGACAGGCCCAGAACGGCGCCAATCAGCAGGGTTATCAGGGATATGATTTCACCGATACTCATGTCGCAAATTCTCCAAGTGTGATCTTACAACCTAGGATGATTTGCACGAAAAAACAGGCCGAATGATGGTCAGGAAGCCTGACTGAACTCGTTAAGCGAATGGGCGATCTGTTGAGACGGGCGTCCCAGCAGGTAACCTTGGCCCCGGCGAACGCCGAGCAGCTTCAACGTGTTCAGCTCCGCTTCGGTCTCAATTCCCTCGGCGATGATGTGTGCGGAAGTTTCGCGTGTGTAGAATAGCAGGGCGCCGATAAGTGCGCGGCGGGCAAGATCCTGATCCACATTGCGCGTCAGGCTCATATCCACTTTTACATAGTCCGGATTGAGTTGAACGATGTGCCGAAGCGATGAGTGGCCCGCGCCNGCATCGTCGACGGCGAGACGCAGCCCAGCGTGGCGCAGCGGACGCAGAACGCGNGTGAAGCGNTCATAATCCTCGATCACGGCGTGTTCCGTGATCTCCANCANGATGCGGTCGAGCGGNAGCTTGAGGAAAGTTTCGGCAAACTGGCCGCTGATCACGGTCGATGGGGACACGTTGACGGAAATGTACTGGTCCGGTGCGATCTCGCCGATCTTCTCGACAGCTTGCCGGATCGAGGCGAGTTCCAGTTCGACCGAGAGTCCAACCTTGGCGGCTTCGTCAAACCAGACATCCGGCGTGCGATAGGGTTCCGCAGAGAAGCGGCAAAGCGCTTCATATCCGCTGGGGTGCATCTGACCGAGATCCACAATGGGCTGATAGGCAATGGCGAATGCGTTGGTTNCGAGCGTGTCCATGATGCGCTCTCGCATTTCCTGCAAGTGGCGCTTGTGGGCGTATTCCTTGTCGATCTGCTGCGCTGCCAGGTTNGAGAACAGGCGCATGGTCTCCAGGTCGCGTTCATTCAGGCTGGGATTCGCNTTGGGCCCGAGACAGCAGAACATCCCGAAGGGTGTGCCGTCTTCAAGGTGGATCGGAATACTCATATGCGCGCCGATCGGAATCTGGCGCGTAATGGGCATGGCCTGAGCNAGCGGATTGGCGGCGGTGTCCGGGATCAGCTCCGGCAAGCGTCCCTCCAGGATGTGAAGGCAGTAGACTTCTGAGAGGTCGCGGCTGTCACCCGGTTTGATCAGGTGTTCCAGACCCGGCGCATCGACGTAGCGGAACACGGATTCGTCGCCNACGAACTCGGACACATACGCGATCGGCATTCCGAGATGCTGGCGGATCGCGCTCAAGGCAGCATTGATTGCCTCACGGGAAGTGTCAGTCGGTTCGCCCAGTGCCATTGAGGGCAGTGATAGTCCGCTCATTGTTATCGTCCTGCATACGATTGCACCCGCCGGAGGGATTTTCCGGCCCCAAATTCTGATGATACGCCGATGATCCTGCAGGTCCGTTCCCAAGTTCGATGAAGCCGAACAGGCTTTGTTCGCAATTTTGAAAGGAATTGCGTTAACGCGTGAGAACTGTCTGACGAGTTCGCGCCAGCGACAATTTTACGAATGTTCGTTCGGCCTGCTGCGGGTGTAGGAACATTTCTCAATTGCTAA
Source organism: Hyphomonas sp. TMED31 (assembly GCF_002172815.1). NCBI lineage: Bacteria > Pseudomonadati > Pseudomonadota > Alphaproteobacteria > Hyphomonadales > Hyphomonadaceae > Hyphomonas > Hyphomonas sp. TMED31. The sequence continues at coordinate 8,923 of NZ_NHCK01000097.1, forward strand.
TTGAACGCATGAACGTTTGGGACGCAGATGAAGCCCAAGATACTGACCACTCTGACCACGTACTCTTCTTCGCTGTTCGTGTCCGACCTGTTCGCGGGCATCACAGTCGCGCTTGTTGCGATACCCCTTAGTCTCGCGATTGCAATTGCGTCTGGCGCTGACCCCGCAGCAGGCCTTGTCACCGCCATCGTGGCAGGGTTTCTGATTTCCGCGCTCGGGGGCAGTCGCGTCCAGATCGGCGGTCCAACAGGTGCTTTTATTGTGGTCGTGTTCGGAGTGATCGCCGCACATGGTTATGATGGATTGGTACTCGCCACTTTCATGGCCGGGATCATCCTGGTGCTGGCTGGCTTGCTCCGCGCCGGCAATCTGATCAGTTTCGTTCCGGAATCCGTTGTGAACGGCTTTACCGTCGGCATCGCCATCATCATCGCAGCGAGCCAGATCAAGGATTTATTCGGGCTTCAACCCGAGCATTTGCCAGCTGAATTCATAGGTAAGGTCGATGCCCTGTGGGCGGCCAGGGCGACNGTGGACTGGACGTCGCTGGGCATTGGCGCGGTGACCATGGNCCTGATTGTATTGCTGCGCCGGATTGCGCCAAAATTTCCGGGACTGATCGTGGCGGTTGGATTCACATCAGCCGCGGTGTTTCTGTTTGATCTCCCGGTNGACACGATTGGCAGTCGTTTCGGTACGATGCCCAGCCAACTACCTCAGCCCCGACTGCCGGATTTGACACTCAACCGGGTCATCGAACTGTTGCCTTCAGCTTTCGTGATCGCGTTTCTTGCGGGCGTCGAATCCTTGTTGTCTGCCATGGTTGCGGACAGGATGACGGGCGGGCAGTATCGGCGAAATGCGGAAGTGATGGCGCAGGGGGCGGCCAATATTGGCTCCGCCATATTTGGCGGGCTACCTGCGACTGGAGCGATTGCGCGAACGGCTACGAATGTACGTGCGGGTGGCAAGACCCCCGTGGCAGGTTTGGTTCACGCGCTTGCCATACTTCTGGCGGTCCTGTTTGCAGCACCTCTCGCGGGATATCTCGCCATGCCTGCACTGGCCGGGCTCCTAATGCTGACGGCCTGGAATATGAGCGAGCCGAATAAATGGCCCCAGTATCTGTCTGNCCAAAAGTCAGACCTGATCTTGTTGCTGATCACGCTGATACTGACGGTCGTGGCGGACCTGACCATCGCCATTGGGGTTGGCGTGTCTCTGGGGCTTGCCCTCAGATTACGTCGTCGCCAAGTGCCTCCGGCAGAGTGGACTGAACCAGAGCGCTAAACTGAATCAGATGATGCCCGCGGCCTTCCAGGCTTCTTTCGGCCAGCGTCTGTGTTGCCAGAACCACTGGCCCGGATTGGCGCGAACCTGGGCTTCAATGAAATCTGTAATGCGCTGCACGCTCCGGCGAATGTCTTCGGCCTCATCGCCCGTGTTCTCCGGGGTGAACGGTTCATGGAAGGTGATGCGGAAACGTGCGGGCCCTGTGCGCACCGTGGAAACCGGCACGATGGGGNCGCCATATTTCATCGCAAGGCGCGTTGGCCCCGGCGCGGTCATTGCGTCGTGCCCGAAAAAGGGGNTGGCGATGCCTTCATTGAACTTCTGNTCGTTCATCAAGGCGATCGGATTGCCTTTGGACANGGCNCGCATCAATTCACGCGTGCCNACCCCTTTGGGGGCATTTACCTGCGTGCCATAGGCNGCGCGNAGATCGGAGATGCGCTTGTCGATGTGCGGGTTGTTCAAGGCCCGGTACGTCATCACCGCTTCAGGCAGGCGCTGAGTAATCGTGGCGGGCATGATTTCCCAATTGGCGAAGTGGCCGGAGATAAAGACTGCGCCCTTGTCGCTCGCCTTGATCTGGTCAAGGATTTCCAGACCTTCGATCTCGACACGCCCAGACGTGTACGGATCTATCGAAGGCAAGTGTGGTAACTCACCTGCAACGCGGCCAGCGCTTTCCCANGCGGCGAGGGCAATNTCNTCNNCCTTNTCGNCGGTCCAGTCCGGNAANGCGAGNNGNAAATTGCGCTTNACCGTTTTGTGCTGAGACAGGCGTGGTCCGATTTTCTTCATCAACCAACCGCCGAAGTTCGATGCGCGCTCAGGTCCGAGCAACTTCATCGGCTCCCAATAGATGAAGTCCCACGCAATAGTTTCGAGGCGCCACTGCACCCGCTGCCAAAAGGTTGCGCGATTATCGATGTCCTTTGGACGGATGTATTTGGGAGCGTCCTGGGTCATGACTCTTCCACGTTCAGGATGGGGGCGAGCAAGGCGTCCAGCCGACTGAGGTCTTCGAATTCTGCATGAACCGGGAATTGCAGAATGCCGCCGCGCTCATTCGGATAGATACGCACATAGTCCTTGCTGGTCGTAATCAGCTGTGCGCCATGTGTTTTGGCCAGTTTATGAAGGAAGGCGATTTCTTTCTTTGAATAATCGTGGTGATCCGGATAGCCGATAGCTTCCCGAATGTCGCCGCCTTCGGCTTTCAGGCTGTCAAAGAATTTCTGTGGACGGCCGATGCCAGCGAAGGCTACGAGTGGGCCAGCCGGTGCCGGTCCTGATGGGACGATGCGGGCGCGCAGGACAGGGAGGCCACTATCGATCACCTGCTGTGGGACGCCGCCTTCGCCCATAAGAATAACGGCATCTGCACGCGCCAGGCCATCTTCCACAGGTTCGCGCAATGGCCCTTTCGGCAGGACATGACCATTTCCGAATGGGGCGGCCGCATCGATGACGATGATGGACAGATCCTTGGCGAGGCTGGGGTTCTGATGCCCATCATCCATGATGGCGACTTTGGTGCCATAAAAGGCCATCATCTGCACGCCGGCAAAGCGGTCCTTTCCGATCCAGCTTTCTCCCGTCTGCGACAGCAGAAGCGGTTCGTCACCACACATGTCTGCGGTGTGCCAGGTTGGGTATATTTTCTGTGGGCTGATTTCTGACCCGCCATAGCCACGCGACAGGCTGGATGCGTGAATGCCCTTTGACTCGATATGCTTGCGAATGGCCTGGACGATCGGGGTCTTTCCGACGCCGCCGGTTGTGAGGTTTCCAACGCATATGACGGGGATGGACGCCTTGGCCGGAATAGCGCGGGCAAGCTTGCGCCGGATTCCATAAGTGTAAAGTGCGGCGAGGGGCGTCAGCAGGGCGCGTGTGACAGGGGCCGCTTCGCGGGATTTCGGATCAAGCCCCGCAGACCAGAAGTGCGGAGCCTTCATTGCAACAGTCCCGGCTCTGGCAGGAGGGGGACAAGAGCTGCCAGCGTTAGCGCCATTGGCGCGTCAGCCGCATCGTTCAATTCCTGAAGGGCTTCTTGCGAGGGAGGGGCCATGGACTGCAAGGCCTTGCCGATGGCCTTGGCCGTCTTCAGTTTACGGATGAGTTTTCTGGCCTCAAGGTCGTCCATCATGGTGGCGAAGTTGAACACGTCGGGTCCGGTGACTACGGGT
>NZ_NHCK01000098.1:0-14279 GCF_002172815.1 Hyphomonas sp. TMED31
CTGGCGGAGAGAGAGGGATTCGAACCCTCGGAACCCTTGCGAGTTCACTAGTTTTCGAGACTAGCCTATTCAACCACTCTAGCACCTCTCCGCGGAGCCCGTGGACGGCTGCCTGCACTATATAATATGCGCCTGTCATGCAAGCACCTGAAATCGCCTGAAGATGACATTTGACAGCGCGGCCTGATTGGTGTTTACCCCCCGCTTCGAGCGCGGATCCGGCAACGGCTTCGCGCGCAATTCATTTCGATTAGTATTCCGGAAGGACGAGACCCATGTTCGCGGTCATCAAAACAGGCGGCAAGCAATATAAAGTCGCGGAAGGCGATACGATCACCGTCGAAAAACTGGACGCCGAAGCCGGCAAGGACGTAACCTTTGACACCGTGCTCATGCTGGGCAATGGCGACGACGTAACTGTTGGCGCCCCGCTGGTAGACGGCGCAAGCGTGTTCGGTGAAGTCGAGGAGCAGACGCGCGGTGACAAGATCATCATCCGCAAGAAGCGTCAGCGCCAGACCTATCGCCGTACACAAGGCCACCGCCAGCACCTGACGGTCGTCAAGATCACCGGCATCAGCGCCGACGGCAAGAAGCCAGCCAAGAAAGCTGCAGCGAAGAAAGCGGCTCCGAAAGCTGAAGCGCCTGCTGCAGAAGCTGCTGCACCCGCCGCAAAGCCGGAAGTCGATTCCCGCGGCCGTATCGCCAATCTGGAAGGCAAGCCCGACAATCTGAAAAAGATTTCCGGCGTTGGCCCGGTTCTGGAGAAAAAGCTGCACGAAGCCGGCATCTACTTCTTCTGGCAGGTCGCTGCCTTGAAAGAAGACCAGATCGCTGATCTCGAAGAAGAGATGAGCTTCCCAGGCCGTATCACTCGCGACGAGTGGATCAAGCAGGCCGAAGAATTCGCCAAGGACGCATAAGGGCGCTATAAGCCCTTTATAGAGGATCAGGAGCAAACCATGGCTCATAAGAAATCAGGTGGTTCGTCCCGTAACGGCCGCGACTCAAACCCGAAGTATCTTGGCGTCAAGAAATTTGGCGGCGAGCACGTCATTCCGGGCAACATCATCGTGCGTCAGCGCGGCACCCAGAAATGGCCAGGCCGCGGCGTCGGCATGGGCCGTGACCACACCCTCTTTGCCCTTTCCGAAGGCAAGGTTGAGTTTACGCGCAAGGCGGGCGGCCGTCTCTACGTAAACATTGTACCGGTCGCAGACGCAGCAGAATAGCGGCTGACAGCGCGGCCGCGGGAACGTGGCCGGATCGCTTCAGACGATCAGTTTCCAAGGGGAGGCAGGCCACTGCCTCCCCTTTGTTTTGTCTCCCCTGCAATTGCCCCGGAAGGGCACGCACCATGTGTGAATTGATTGAGACAGACAGACTGGTTTTACGGCGCATCACCCCAATGGATGCGCCGCGCATTACTGAGTGCATCGCCGACCCGCGCATCTATCGTATGGTCGCGAGCATCACACCGGATCAAAGCCTGGAGCGCACTCAGGAATGGATTGCGACACATGAGGCCGGGGCGGCGCAGGACACAAACCACATCTTTGCCCTTCAGAAGGATCTTGAACTGGTGGGTGTGATCGGTGCGGACCGCCCGGGTGCAGGATTGGCATTTGATATCGGCTACTGGCTCGCCCCCACCGAATGGGGCGGCGGCCTGATGACCGAAGCCGCAAATGCCGTGAAGAATTGGCTGAAGGGGCGTGGCGAGCGCGCGTTCACCTCAGGCCACTTTGCTGACAATCCGGCGTCAGGGCGCGTTCTGAAAAAGATCGGATTTCTCCCCTCCGGACGTGGTAGAGTGTTCAGTCTCGGTCGGGGCGAAGCTTCAGATCACATCAACATGTCCTACATTGATTGAAAGCTGGATAGTACGTCATGAAATTCCTCGATCAGGCCAAAGTCTTCATTCAGTCGGGCACCGGCGGGTCTGGCTGTGTCTCGTTTCGGCGCGAGAAGTATATTGAGTATGGCGGTCCGAATGGTGGCGATGGGGGCCGGGGTGGCGACGTCTGGGCGGAGGCCGTTGAAGGCCTGAACACGCTGATCGACTATCGCTACAAACAGCATTTCAAGGCGAAGCGCGGCGGCCACGGCATGGGCAAGGACCGCACCGGTGCTGGCGGCGATGACGTCGTGCTGAAACTGCCGGTCGGCACGCAAATCTTTGAAGAAGACCAGGAAACGCTGGTCGCAGACCTGACTGAAGTCGGCCAACGCGTCCTGCTGGCCGTCGGCGGCAATGGCGGCTGGGGCAATACGCGCTTCAAGACCTCCACGAACCAGGCCCCTCGCCGCGCCAATCCGGGCGAGCCGGGCGAAGAACGCTGGATCTGGCTGCGTCTGAAACTGATCGCCGATGCGGGCCTGCTGGGCCTGCCCAATGCCGGCAAATCCACCTTCCTCAGCGTTGTCACTGCAGCCACGCCGAAAATCGCAGACTATCCTTTCACCACCCTGAATCCCGGCCTCGGCGTTGTGGACCTCGGCCCCGGCAGCCGATTCGTCATGGCGGACATTCCCGGCCTCATCGAGGGGGCCGCAGATGGTGCCGGCCTGGGCCACCGCTTCCTCGGACATGTCGAGCGCTGCAAGGTGCTGCTGCACCTGATCGACTGCACGCAAGACGATGTGGCAGGCGCCTACACGACAATTCGCAACGAGTTGGAGGCCTACAGCCCCGAACTGGCCGAACGGCCTGAAGTCGTCGCGTTGAACAAGATTGACGCGCTGCTGCCGGAACAAGTCGACGAACAGGTTGCGCAGCTGAAAACCGTGTATGGCGGTGAGCCGCTGCGCATTTCAGGTGTCACGGGTGCAGGCGTGAAGAAGGCGCTGTCCGAAGTCTCGCGTCATCTGGGCATCATCGCCGCCGAGGAAGGCGAGGATGAGGATGCCGACTGGTCGCCGCTCTAGTGGTGATGGTGGTGCGGTTCGGTGTTGAAGCGCCCGCACTTGCCACACTTCACGACAACGCCGTGCGCATCATGATGGGCCACGTTGACCAGCAGCTTCGTCTTGCAAGAGCCGCAGCGATAGGTTTCGTCGCCACCGCCTTCACGCGCAGGCGATCCGGCCGTGTGCTCCAGCACTTCGGCGCCTTGTACCTGAGCCGGTGTCAGAAGGATCATGTCGAATTGGGGCATGGCGAAAACCTCTTCTTTTCATCTGTCGTGACGGCGAAAGCCGTTGATTGTCAACGACTTCATTTTCGCTTTCGGCATTTGTCGCAGCAGTGTATCGCTCCGCTTCATGACTGACACGCCCTTCTCTTCAGCGAAACGCATCGTGGTGAAAACCGGCTCTGCCCTTGTGGCGGAAAACGGAAAGCCGCGCCATGAATGGCTTGAAAAGCTGGCGTCGGACATTGTCGCCCTGCGTCGCCGCGGGTTGCAGATCGTGCTCGTTTCGTCAGGCGCTGTCGCCCTGGGTCGCCAGAGTGTCGCCGGATCTGTCGCCAATCGTCTCGACCAGAAACAGGCCGCGGCCGCCATNGGCCAGCTNCGCCTNATGTCCGCCATCGCCACCGCGTTCGAGCCGCACGACGTGACCATCGGCCAGGCCCTGCTGACGCTCAGCGACACCGAGATCCGCCGCCGCTGGCTGAACGCGCGCGCGACGCTGGAGACGCTGCTGGAATCCGGGACGGTTCCGGTGATCAACGAGAANGACACGGTCGCGACGGATGAGATCCGATATGGCGACAATGATCGACTCGCCGCGCGCGTGGCACAGATGATGGGCGCGGATGTTCTGGTGCTGCTGTCCGACATAGACGGGCTCTACACCGCTGACCCGCGCAGCCACCCGGACGCGGCGCATATTCCTCATCTTGCCGAGCTGACGGCGGAGCATGATGCCATGGCGACGGGCGCGAATGCCGATGCCGGGGTGGGCTCCGGCGGTATGGCGACCAAGCTCGCCGCCGCGCGCATCGCTCATGCGGCGGGCTGCTCAACNCTCATCACACTCGGCAATCGGGACCATCCCCTGCTCTCGATTGAAGATGGCGCCCGCGCCACGCTGATTTCGGCGGCGACCACACCGGCAAGCGCACGTGCGGCCTGGCTGGCCGGGCACCTCACCCCTGAAGGCGCGATCACGCTGGACGAAGGNGCGGCCAAGGCCTTGCGCGGCGGGGCGAGCCTTCTGGCAGTGGGCATAACCGGCGTGACCGGCAATTTCGANCGTGGCGCAGCGGTGGCCTTGAACGCGCCATCGGGCAAGATGGTTGGCAAGGGTGTCACCGCCTATGGCTCNGCCGANATCGCCCGCGTCATTGGCCGCCAGAGCGATGAAGTCGAAGCAATCCTCGGCTATCGCGGACGCCCAGCCATTGTCCACCGGGACGACATGGTCCTGGTTCGCTAGACCGCCATGACACAGACTGTTCGCGCTGCCACACNGGAAGACGTCGCCGCGCTGACCGAGCTGGAGCTGGCGTTTCCGGAGGAAGACCGCTTCTCCCGGCGCACTTGGCAGAGGCTGTTGCGCGGGAATTCAGCCATCCTCGTATCCGACGGAGAAGCCGGGCTNGATGGCGCGCTTGTCCTCCTGTTCCGCNAGACCAGCCGCATTGCGCGNATCTACTCGATATCCGTCGCAGAAACTGCGCGTGGAACGGGCCTGTCCGACAAACTTCTGTCCGAAAGCGAAGCGATTTCAAGGCAGCGGGGCTGTGTTGCGATAAGGCTGGAAGTGCGCGAAACAAATTCGCGCGCAAAGCGTCTTTACGAACGCCATGATTATCGCGTAATGGCGCGCGCCGCAGGCTATTACCCGGACGGGGAGGCCGCACTTAGAATGGAGAAGCCGCTGGTCGGCCTCTCGAGAGAGGATCAATGACCGATTGGGTCGTACTCGTCGAATCCGCCAACGACATCTCGCAGGCTGAAACGCCTCACAAGGTGCTCAAGGTTGCAGACTATATCACCAAGCCCGCCCTGTTCAGCGGACGGCGGCCCTATATCCTGAACCTCTGCCGATCCTACGGCTATCAGTCAGAGGGNTATTACGCCTCCCTNCTCGCTGAAGCNCGCGGCCATCGGGTCAGCCCCAGCGTACAGACGATGGTAGAGCTGTCAGCCAAGGGCCTCTACAAACACGCCCTGCCCGATCTTGGCGAACGCCTGCGCGAAGCCATCTCGAAAGGCGCGCCGGAACNGGAAAGCCTGTTCGTCGCCTTCTCGAAGCCGGACACGCCCGGCTACGAACGCCTTGCCCGNGAAGTTTCGGACTGGTTCCGCGTGCCAGCGCTGGAGGTCGAGTTCGATCCGAAATCNCCNCANGGAATTGGCCGTGTCCGGATGGTGCCGCCNCACAAGCTGAAAGGTGCGCGCCGGGACTTTTTCCTTGAGGCAATGGGCACCTATACGAGCGGCCGGATCAGCGAACCGAAAACAAAGGCCCCGGCCAANTGGGCNTTGGCCGTGCTGGTGGACCCGNATGAGAAGACNGCCCCCTCGAAGCCTTCTTCCATCAAACGCCTGGCTGATGTNGCCGCGAAGATGGGTGTGGAGGTCGAAACNATCGAGCCATCCGACCTGACCAGCCTCGCCGAGTTCGACGCCCTGTTCATTCGGGCGACGACGCAGATCGACAACTACACCTACAAATTCGCACGCCGCGCCGAACAGGAAGGCATGCCCGTCATTGACGACACCCAATCCATGATCCGGTGCACGAACAAGGTGTTCCTCAAGGAAATTCTGGAGAAGGCGGGCCTGCCCATTCCGAGGACGGAAATCCTTGACGAGAAATCAGACCTGGCCGCCGTGTTCGAAAAGCTGGGNAACCCGGTTGTCCTGAAAACGCCGGATGGGTCGTTCGGCACGAATATGGTCAAGGCCCGTTCGCTGGANGAANTGCGCGCCGGGGCGAAGCAGATGTTCAAGGAAACGGCANTGATCATNGCGCANGAGTTCGTGCCNACCAAGTTCGACTGGCGCATCGGCGTGCTGAACGGCGANCCGCTTTATGCGTGCCAGTANCGTATGGCGCGGGGGCACTGGCAGATCGTGAAGCACGGGCCCGATGGCAAGACNACCGAGGGCGGGTTCGCGACCTTCCCGGTTGAGGATGCCCCGCCCGAGGTGGTGGACGCCGCGGTGCGCGGGGCGCGCCTGATCGGCGACGGCCTGTATGGCGTGGATCTGAAGGAGACCGACAAGGGCGTCGTGATCATCGAGATCAACGACAACCCTTCGATCGATCATGATGTTGAGGGCGCCGTCCTGAANGACGAACTCTGGCGACGGATCATATCCTGGTTCTCCACACGCCTCGAACAGCGCATGGGCCGGGTCACCTGATNTCTAGAAGCGGAAGGCGCCAGATTTCAGNGAGTCGTAGCGATCCTGAGTGAACGGNACATATTGGCGACGCTCGGGATGGTACATCCAGATCGGATCATCGACGAGATCCGGGCTAAAGCCNTCCTTCATCAGTTCGACCTTGCGGAATTTCAGGGTGCCGGTGGTGTCTGCCTCGCGCTGGATNCGCAGGAAGATCGGNATGGCATAGGCCGGCANACTGTTNGACAGATTGTAGTGCAGGCTTTCGAAATCCACATCCCCATTCAANGTGATGGCGGCCATTCCTGCCTTGCCGTCCGTACCGGGAATTTCGACGCCATAGACATTGGCCGTGGCGATCCCCTCNACGCGTGACAGGGCATTGCTGACTTCACTGGTAGAGACGTTCTCGCCTTTCCAGCGGAACGTGTCGCCTGTGCGGTCCACGAAATAGACATAGCCGTCTTCGTCCTTGCGCATGAGGTCTCCCGTTCTGAACCAGCGGTCGCCCTGCTCGAACACGTTGCGCAGGATNTTCTTNTCNGTCGCCTNNGGNTCNTGATAGCCGGCGAATTCGAANTCNTCNTCNNNCATNCGGCCAAGCATNTCGCCNNCTTCGTTNGCTNCNGCNCGNATNNCANATCCGTCNNNNCCGCGNACGACATCCTNCNTTCTCNAGNTCGTATTTNACGAANTCNACATGNTCGAAGCGNGNCTTCANCCATTTNGGAATGCGNCCGACNGCNCCNACNGTNCCGTCAATGCTCATNAGNTTCACATTGCCNTCNGTCGCGNCATAGAACTCGACCAGATNGGNNATNTTGAACCGCTCACGGAACTCNGTCCAGATTTCNGCNCGNAGGCCNTTGCCAAANCCCGTNNNNAGGNGATGCNGACGCTCNTTCGGATGNNNNGGNTGGTTCAGNAGGTANCGGCANAGNTCGCCNATATAGACGATNGANGTNNCGCCCTNATCNACNACNTCNTCCCAGAANGCGNTNGCAGAGAANTTNCGNCGNAGGANNANNNNTGCACCCGCTCATCAGNGCCTGACCNANNCCGCANNNGCCGCCNGTNNCATGATAGAGNGGCAGTGTGATGTAAACGCGATCACGTGGCCCTGTGTAGCAAGGCGCAATAAAGGTCCGCATCATGATCTGCAGGCGGGAATTGGTGATCTTCGTCGCCTTGGGCAGGCCCGTTGTGCCTGATGTATATATGAAGAGGCANTCATCCTTGCCGCGCAGATGCGCGCGCAGGTCACGTGATGGCCGCTCGGCCGACAGGCTTGGCAGCATGGCCGCGATGTCTTCGCCATGNTCCCCGCCCCACGTCCAGACTTGTGGCGGGCCGTCCATCGTGGCGGAAGCTTCCGTGACCGCCTTGTCGCGAGTCGCCCCGGCAATGATGTGGCTTGCCTCGGAAATGGTCAGGCAATGGCGCAACGCGTCGCCATCCAGATGTGTGTTGATCAGGGCTGTGACCACGCCAACTTTTGCGAGGCCAACCCAGATCGCCACATAATCCGGGCAATTCTCCATGCAGAGCGCAACACGGTCACCCGCTTTCAGATTGTGCGCCAGCGCCCAGTGCGCGATGCGGTTCGCTTGCGCGTCGAACTCGGCATAGGTCGTCAGCCCGCCTTCAAACCGGAAGGCGACATTGGCCGAGAACTTGTCCGCACTAGTCTCGAAATCATCCGCAACCAGCTGCTCAGTCTCTGGCGTCACATCGCCAATCAACTTGTTCATGCGATACGCCATGCGCAGGAAATCCAGATCCCGCTTCATCTGGGAAAAGGAATCGTGGAACGGCACGGCGGTGCGGAGTGAGGCAGCATTAACCATAATAACTGGCAATACCCGAATGTGGTGAACATGTAGTGACCAGAAAGGTCAAAATTCGAATGGACGCGCGCACTTGCACAGTTTGCATCCATTCCTGCCTCTGCTAGCTCCATCCAACACAATCTGGAGACCCTCGCATGGCAGACCCCGTCGGAGACCTTCTGGCCCTTTTGGACATTGAACGCCTGGAACTGGACCTGTTCCGGGGCCAGAGCCCTGATGAGCGGGCCAGCCAGCGCGTATTCGGCGGTCAGGTGATCGCGCAGTCACTTGTCGCGGCCTATCGCACCGTTCCGGACGACCGCACCTGCCACTCGCTGCATGCCTATTTCATCCGGCCGGGCGATCCGACCGTGCCGATCATCTATCAGGTCGACCATTCGCGCGACGGCGGCAGCTTCACCACGCGGCGCGTCGTTGCGATCCAGCATGGCAAGCAGATCTTCAACATGGCCGCCAGCTTCCAGACCGACGAGGACAGCTGGGAACACCAGCACAAGATGCCGGACGTGGAAGGCCCAGAAGGGCTGCCAGAGCTGCGCGAACGCCGCATGCAGATTCTCGACAAGGTGCCGGAGGCAATGCGCGAGGATTTCACCCGCGAACGCGATATCGAAATCCGCGATGTAGACCCGCTGGACCTGATTCATCCGGAAATCGCGGATGACCGCCATAATCTGTGGTTCCGCGTCAGCCGCCCCATTGATGTACCGCCTGCCCTGCACCACTGCCTGCTGGCCTATGCGTCTGACATGAGCCTGCTCAGCTCCAGCTATCGCCCGCACGGCATTACCTGGCTGAACCACAAGGAACTGATGTCTGCCAGCCTCGACCACGCCATGTGGCTGCATGCGCCGATCAAGTTCGATGAATGGCACCTCTACTCCATGGATAGCCCGTTCGCCGGTAAAGGCCGCGGACTGAACCGCGGAATGATCTATAATATGGCCGGAGACCTCGTCGCGAGTGTTGCACAAGAGGGTCTGGTGCGACGCTTGCGCACAAAAGACTGAATTCACAGCCGAAAGGGGCTTGCGCCATAGCGCGACCCCATTATTACGGGAGTCCGGAGCGTAGCGCAGCCTGGTAGCGCATCTGGTTTGGGACCAGAGGGTCGGAGGTTCGAATCCTCTCGCTCCGACCATTCACTTTCGCAGCGGTGAGGTCGATCAATGCAAGCGCGTATTTACAAGCCCGCCAAAAGCGCGATGACCTCAGGACGCGGCAAGACCAAGGCCTGGGTGCTGGAATTCGTGAAGAATGACGCGAAGCGCTCTGCCGACCCGGTCATGGGCTGGACCAGCATCGACGACACGTCTGGCCAGGTCCGCCTTTCCTTCGATACACAGGAACAGGCCATCGAATACGCCAAGAGCGAAGGCCTCACCTTCACCGTCACGCCCTCTGAGGAGCGGAAACGGCTTGTAAAGTCCTACAGCGCTAATTTCGACGCAAATCGCAAGCAGCCCTGGACACACTAGGNTGCCCGCCGGCNNCGNTCCGGCCCCGTAGCTCAGCTGGATAGAGCACCCGACTTCTAATCGGACGGTCGCAGGTTCGAATCCTGCCGGGGTCGCCATTGCGTTGCGATCNGGCTCAATACTNTCTCCAAAACNAGACAAGGCCCCCGAANTCGGGAGCCCTGTCGTGGTCACTCAGTATCGTTCAGGCGTCAGCTCACCTGCGCGCTGTCGAGGTCCTTGGTCAATTGTTCCTTCAGATCGCGCTTCACGAATTTGCCGCTGGCATTGCGTGGAAGTGCGGTGAGGAACCAGACATAACGCGGCACCTTGTGCTTCGCCATGATGCCGGCGCAATGNTCGCGNAGGGCNTCNGCGGAAACGTCTTCGCCCGGCTTCAGNACGATGGCNACGCCNACNTCNTCGCCCANNCGNTCATCCGGCACNCCNAACACGCTNCANTCNGCGACNGANGGATGGCGATAGACGGCGGCTTCCACCTCNGCGCAGTACACATTCTCGCCACCGCGCAGCACCATGTCTTTCTTCCGGTCGACGATNAAGATGAAGCCATCTTCGTCGATACGCGCAATGTCGCCTGTGTGNAGCCAGCCATCCGTNATGGATTCAGCAGTCGCCTCGGGACGATTGATATAGCCCTTGATGACGGAAGACCCCTTCACCCAAAGCTCGCCTACNTCGCCCTGAGGCAGGGTTTCGCCCAGCTCNTTGACGCATTTNGCCTCGAAGTTCGGCATGGCCGGGCCGGCACTGTCTGGCTTGTCGATGAAGAAATCCGCCGACACCGATGTGATGATGCCGCAGGTTTCGGTCATGCCATAGCCGGTATTCGGGCGAGCCGTCTCAACCNAGGAATCAATCTTGTGGACCAGGTCCGGCGGCAATTGCGCGCCGCCGCCGCCAAGTGTCTGCAGGCTGGATGTATCCGTCGTGGCGAAGTCTGGATGGTTGATCAGTTCCCGCGCCATGATNGGCACGCCACTCATCGCCGTGACTTTCTCGGTCTCCACCAGTTTCAGCGCTTCACCNGCATCCCAGCGATACATCAGCACGATCTTTCCGCCCGCCGCCGTGATCAGATAGGCCGCGCAATTATTGGCCGTGACGTGGAACAGCGGCGTGGTGATCAGGCCCACCGGTACGGGNGCCTCTTCCGGTGGCGGTGGCATTTCGCCAGTCGCGCGAGCCGTGGCAAGCGTGGTCGATGCTGCCGAGAACGCCATGTTCAGCAAATTGGAGACGCAGCCACGATGTGTCAGCTGCGCGCCTTTCGGAAACCCGGTCGTGCCGGAAGTGTAAAAGATGCAGGCGTCGGAATCCGGGTCCACGGTCACTTGCGGCAGATCCCCACCATGCGCGAGCACGTNTGACCACTGGATCACAGGCGCAGGCGCGTCCGGCGCGCGAACGCCGACCACTTTCATCCGGTCCGNTACGCCATCGATGGACAGGGCGCGTTCCAGGCGCTCTGAGTCCGCAAAAAGGACTTTGGGTTCGGAATCCTTCAGCGCGTAGTCCATTTCCTCTGGCGTCCACCAGGCATTCATGCCGACAACGACAACACCCGTCGCCACGCAGGCCCAGTAGAGCANCATCCATTCAGGATAATTGCGCATNGCAATCGCCACGCGGTCGCCCGGTTTCACGCCCTGCTCGGCCATCCACGCNGCNGCAGACGCCACNTCGCGATGCGCNTCGGCGTAGGTCCAGCGCTCATCNTGGTANACNAGNTAGTCCCGCTCAGGGAATTGCAGTGTCGACAGCCAGACTTCCCGCACACTGGGCGGGGCGTTCTTGTAGACGCGGAGCCGGTTGCCCAGAACCTCCGCCTCGACGATCTCGAATTCGCCGCCGGGGCCAGTCAGTTCTTCCCGTGCTTTCAGGAGTTCGGTGTAGTGCATGTTTCCTCCGGAATGTTTTGTCCGATCATACACATTGTCGTTGCGTCACAAAGACCGGACGCAAGGGCAAGATATGCCCAATTTACCTGAACTTTCCTCAGCTTAAGGCACGATTGTGACAATCACACGCGCATAGCGGGTGAGAGCGGGCGTGCCCTTGTCCGTCACCTTCACAATGAAGTGGGCGGTTTCCGTCTGCTCTACCTCCGGCAATTTGAACCAGACATCGAAATCATTCACCGCATGGCCCATGTCTATGGGCGCCTCCAGCGTGCCCGCCTCGGCATAGTTGAACCAATGATAGCTGAGGCTGTCGCCATCNGGATCATACGTGCCGAAGGCATCCAGACNGATGNGCTCGCCTGATTTTGCCGTCAGCCGTGCCTCATGGGCCAGTTTCACCACGGGCGGGTGGTTGGCGTCCTCATAATCNGAAATGGTCCAATCCATACGCGCCGCGAAGTCGCGCTGGAAATCACTCTTCCAGCGCAGCAACGTAACCTTGTTGCCTTCATACGTCTCATCTGANGGGCCGATNGCACGGCCATCCTTTTGCGGCACCCAGGGCGTGTAGGTGTCGGTCGCATTCGTCCAGATCGGGCGCGGCTCAGGCTCCAGCGGCACNCCGCCCGATCCGAGTTTTCCGGGGCCAACACCAATCTCATCCGCGCTCGGTGTATAAAGCTCATACCGGCCACCCCAGCCGCCCCAGTCCGGATGGTCCGGCACATTCAAGCCATTCGGGATCAGTGAGAGATAGGCCGGCGTATCGCCTTCCATGCCCCAGACAACATCAGGATAATGCGCGCCGAGCGGCCCGTGGTCNTGCTGGATGTTTTCGGCAATCCACTGGTTCGAGATGTGATCTTCAAAGCCGGGGAACGAACGGGTAATGGCTGTCCAGGTAGAGAGGTCATACTTGCCNGGGCTGACAATGTAGAACAGGTCTGGAAACTCCCTGCGGATCCAGATGCCACTGTCATCCTGATCAGAGATTGTATAGACACGGAGCTTTGAAATCATCCGCGCAGCTTCTGNTTCTGAGCGCGTCTCGCGAATATCATGCAGCGCCTGCGCCAGCGTGTTGGCCCCGCCCCAGACGGAAATCCAAAGCGGNCGCGCNTCTTCCTCTTCCAGCANGCGGATAATCGCNTCTGACCCCTCGGTCGACTGGCCAGTCCCGACGCTCTNCATTCCGTAGCCGGGTTGGCCATTCATCACGAGACCTTGCAACTCTGCCTCGGTTGGATAGTTCGGNGCATGCTGGCTCAGCGTGTCATNGACCTCGCCATACTTNCCCAGCGTGGCACGGATAGAGTCCGGGCGGAGATTTTCCTGCTTCCAGATGGAAGTCGTGGCGACCAGCGCCCTGATGTCGATTTCGTTGGCGTAGAGCAAGAGGCGGATCAGGGATTGCGTATCGTCCGGATCAGCTTCCATATCCGTCAGGATCACAANNCGGTGCTGTTCCAGCGCGGCATCCGTCGGCGCATCCAGCGACACGGCGATCGGCAAAGCCTCTCCCATCGCGTTGCAGCCGCCGAGCGCCAAACCGGACGCAAGCCCTACCATTCCCGCCAGAATACGCTTCACCATGACAATCCTCCGCTATTTTATGATAGCGGTATCATTACCGGATGAAGCTCTCTTTGCAAGGCAACAGGCCGCGGCCCTTTCNTCGCTCAACTTGCTGNTCGAATTCTATTGTTCGCAACTTTCCTCGACAAACTCTCGCCANTCATCAAGCGTGCCACCCACGCGGCTGACCATGTCGATCACCATATTCGCCGTCTTGCAGCGCTGGTGATCCGTCTTCATGCGTGGGTCGCTCAGAAAGCTCTCAAACAGAGTGTCCGGGGTNNGGGTGGCCGGCCNCATTCGCACGCCGCCATCCTTCTCGCCATCCAGCAGCATCAGGCTCTGCTCTACAGGAGACTCCGCCCAAGCGGTCCAGCGCGGCAAGGTGCCAGACAAACCGCGCCCCGGCGCACCATGATGCGCGAAGGCGGACCAGTATTCTATCATCTGTGCCGACAGCGTTTCGCGGCTGGCCTTGTTCTTCTTCGAGAAAAAGATGCCAGCCGGGTCTGTCTCTTTCTGGTCAAACCCATTGATGATGAAGGGCATCTCCAGCGAGTGTGAAGCCCCCACAAGAAAGCTGATATCTGTCAGCAGTTTCTTTCCCTGCTCGTCCCAGTCAAAGCGNTANGTATAAACCGGCGCNGTACGCACAGNNGCCCAGGCTTCGGCAGGTGCGCGCACGCCGTGATACGCCCAGACCGTATCGGGATAATCCCCAAAGGCGGCGTAAACGCCCTTGTCCCTTGGCCANAAGGCAAGGTTGAACAGACTACGCATCATCTCCTTGTCTGCAAAACCAAGCCCGCGAAGTTCATTGCGATTGGTGCCGATCANCAATGGNANGTCCCTTAACCCGCCTGTCTCNCGCAGGGCGGCCTGAATGCCCATTTCGGGNACGACGATCCCGTCATTCGCGGTATCCACGGGACTGATCAGGCCGGGCATGTCCATCGCCGCCGGAAAGGATTGGTANGTGTCGAAGATGTCCTTGAGGGGAAGCGCGCGCAAATGTTCGGCCAGCGTTTCTGGCGTCACCTCGTTCTGAGGCGGCAACGCGCCTGCCTCCACCATGGCCTCAATGAAGGTGTCGGCTGAAACGCTATTCGCAAGATTGCTGGCGGAGCCACTCACCGCGTCTTCATAGGCGGCGCTCTGGA
Source organism: Hyphomonas sp. TMED31 (assembly GCF_002172815.1). NCBI lineage: Bacteria > Pseudomonadati > Pseudomonadota > Alphaproteobacteria > Hyphomonadales > Hyphomonadaceae > Hyphomonas > Hyphomonas sp. TMED31. The sequence goes on from NZ_NHCK01000098.1 coordinate 14,273, forward strand.
ACCCGCC
>NZ_NHCK01000099.1:0-16462 GCF_002172815.1 Hyphomonas sp. TMED31
GAGGCGAGCGCCGGGTCGGACGTCGTGTCGATGAAGCTCAAGGCCGAAGCTGTCGAGGGCGGCTACAAGCTCAACGGCACCAAGTTCTGGATCACCAACGCACCCTATGCCGATACGCTGGTGGTTTATGCCAAGACCGACAGCGAGGCCGGATCGCGCGGCATCACCGCCTTCCTGATTGAACGGGATTTCCAGGGGTTCTCCGTGGCGCAGAAGCTGGACAAACTCGGCATGCGCGGATCGGAAACAGGCGAGTTGGTTTTCGATAATTGCGAAGTGCCGGAGGAAAACGTCATGGGCCCGCTGAATGGCGGCGTTGGCGTTTTGATGAGCGGCCTGGATTACGAGCGCGCGGTGCTGTCTGCTGGCCCGACCGGCATCATGCAAGCCTGCATGGATGTCGTGGTCCCGTACATCCATGACCGGAAACAGTTCGGTCAATCGATTGGCGAGTTCCAGCTGATCCAGGGCAAGGTGGCGGACATGTATGTTCAGATGAACGCGGCGAAAGCGTACGTCTATGCCGTGGCCAAAGCCTGTGACCGGGGCGAGACGACCCGCAAGGATGCCGCTGGCGCCATTCTGTATGCGGCCGAAACCGCCACCAAATTGGCGCTTGATGCGATCCAGATTCTGGGCGGCAATGGCTATATCAATGAATACCCGACCGGACGTCTGCTTCGCGATGCCAAGCTCTACGAGATCGGGGCAGGGACGTCGGAAATCCGCCGTTGGTTGATTGGCCGGGAGCTTTTCGGCGAAACGGCTTAAGCTGGGCAGCACAATTCCTTGATTTTCTTGCCTTCGAAGGCTTTCATCGTGGCGACATAGCCAGCCTCGACGGTTTCATCATATGCGTCCCAGTCGCGCAATTGCACATCGGCCAGTTGTGGCAGGACAAGAACATCGGCCATGTCATGGCCGAATTTCGTGTCTGCGCGGATTGTGGCCGTGCGCATCAACAGGCCTGCAATTGGGGGCGGGCTGGAGAAGCCATTGTTGAACACCCAGCGGAAAAAGCCCGGTGGGTCTCGGAATTCAGCGAGATCCATGTTCTCCGGCTGGCGAGTCACGTCGGACCCGATGACAAACCCACGATGCATGTCACGCATGATGTCCGCCGGAAAATTGTTCAGCACCGCGCCATCCACCAGCAGGTCTTGCCCATCCACGACCGGTGGAAGAATGCCGGGCAGGGAGATAGTGGCGCGAAGGGCATGACGCAGTAAACCCTCGCGATGGATGCGCGTGGCGCCGCTGGTGAGATTGGTTGAGGTACAGAAGAAAGGCAGGTGCAGGTCCCCGATTTCTGCTTCGCCAAAATGTTCTTTCAGACGCGCATTCACCCGCGCACCTTTGACCATGCCGACCACCGGCAGATGGTAATCGCCGAGCGGGTTGCTCTCCACGAATGCTTTCCGGATGCGGAGTTCGATTTCAGCATCACTCCACCCCATGGCGACGCAGGCGGCCACGACAGACCCCATTGAGGCGCCACCCGTGAAGTCGATCGGGATACCCATTTCCCGCATCGCTTTCACAACACCAATATGGGAATAGGCGCGCGCGCCGCCGCCAGACAGGATCAAACCGACCGAGACGCCAGCCATAATGCGGGCGAGCCTNTCGCAATCATTCCCCTCGACCTGGTTCCAGTGGAATACGCGGGTCGCGCCGGACGCGGCGACCCATTCGGCGGGCTTCGCACCGCGACGCTGGTCGCCATGATGCAGCAACACGACNTCGACCAGCTTCAGTGCTCGCGCCGGAGACTCATCATCCGGCATCAATGGGTTGGACGGTCGGGCATCGGCGCGGCCAACGACCCAGATCCGATCCGCCTGACGCATGGAGAGCCGGAACCAGGCATTGTCCCCAATGGCCGAGATCAGGATCACGACATCATGCGTGCGTTCAAGCTCGTCAAAATAGGCGGCTGGGCGCTCATCCCCCATAGACTCATCAACAATGATGGCTTTTCGGCCAAGCCTCTCCAGGGCCTGTTTGAGTGAGCGTGCCCGCAGCTTCAGGTCGATCGTCGGGGAGGTGGCCACCAGCGTGTAGACTTTCGGCGCAGCGCTCGCCACGCGGTCACCGGATTTGCCAAGCCGCTGCAGGATCACGCGAATCATGGATTCCAGCAATTCCGGCTCGGCGCGGACCATTCGGTCCCATCCCTTGCGAGACACACCGACCACCTCAGTGTCGCGCAGCGCNTAAACCGAGCTGGTATGTGGCGCNTCATTTGGCTGGCCATCACCGGTCAGGTCGACGCCGCCCAGGAATAGCGACATTTCACCTGCNGGTTCGCCAGAGCGAATATGACCAATGAATTCGGTCTTGGCGTGCGGGCCTTCGCGGAAGATGCCCAGCGTGCCCGACAGGACAAAATAGAGCGTGTCGGCAGCTTCGCCGGCCAGGTAAAGCGGCTTGCCGGCAGGGATGGAAAACCATTTGGCTTCCTTGCCCGCGGCCCGCATGGCGCGGCGAGGCACATCTTTCAGGAATTCAATGGCCCTGAGGCGGGGAGTGATATCGAAGCCCATGTTGGTGAACATGCCCATTTCGATTCCCTTTTCATAGCCTTTCGATCATCCTGTGTGTTTCAAATTCGCATGACGTCCGCGTGACACGCGCGCCGCACGCCGCTAAGCAGGCACAAAATTCCAGTGGGAGGCTTTATGCCGGTTCTGAAATCCAGCCTAGATGTTTCGGGAAGCAAATTTGCCGCCAACAAGGCCGCGATGGAGACGCTTCTTGCCGAACTGCGTGAGAAGACGTTCGAAGCATCCCTCGGGGGACCTGAAGCATCCCGCCAGCGCCATNTCGACCGGGGCAAATTGTTGCCGCGCGAACGNGTCGAACGTTTGCTGGATCCGGGCTCTGCATTCCTGGAGATTGGCGCGCTGGCCGCGAATGGGATGTATGACAATGAAGCCCCCGGCGCGGGCCTGATCACGGGTGTTGGNCGGGTCGAGGGGCGCGANTGNCTGATCGTNTGCAATGATGCGACGGTNAAGGGCGGCGCGTATTTTCCGATGACGGTAAAGAAACACCTCCGCGCGCAGGAAGTCGCNCTGGAGAACCATTTGCCGTGCATCTATCTGGTCGATTCTGGTGGCGCGAACCTGCCGCACCAGTCGGAAGTTTTCCCGGATCGAGAGCATTTCGGGCGCATCTTCTACAATCAGGCTCAGATGAGTGCGAAGGGCATCCCCCAGATCGCCTCTGTGATGGGAAGCTGTACGGCGGGTGGCGCGTATGTACCGGCTATGTCGGATGAAACAATCATCGTGCGCAAGCAGGGCACGATCTTCCTTGGCGGCCCGCCGCTGGTGAAGGCTGCGACGGGGGAGGTAATCTCCGCCGAAGACCTTGGCGGCGCGGATGTGCATACGCGCCAGTCCGGCGTGGCAGACCATTATGCAGCTCATGACTCCCATGCGCTTGCTATTGTCCGGTCCATTGTCCGCACACTGGCAAAGCCGAAACCGCAGCCCTTTGATCTTACCGATCCGGCAGAGCCTCTTTATGACCCTGCGGAGTTGCATGGCCTGGTACCACAGGATGTGCGGGAGCCTTACGATGCCCGTGAAGTGATCGCTCGTCTTGTCGATGGCTCCGAATTCCATGAGTTCAAGAAACTTTATGGCGAGACGCTGGTCTGCGGCTTTGCGCGGCTTTATGGCATGCCGGTGGCAATTCTGGCCAATAACGGCATCCTGTTCTCGGAAAGCGCGCAAAAGGCCGCGCACTTCATCGAACTGGCGGACCAGCGTCGCATTCCGCTGGTCTTCCTGCANAACATTACCGGCTTCATGGTCGGTTCGAANTACGAGGCGGGCGGCATTGCCAAGGATGGTGCCAAGATGGTCACNGCTGTGGCNACAGCCAGCGTGCCGAAATTTACCGTGGTGACCGGCGGCAGTTTTGGAGCCGGCAATTACGGNATGTGCGGTCGGGCCTACAGCCCACGCTTNCTGTTCATGTGGCCGAACTCGCGCATCTCCGTCATGGGCGGCGAACAGGCGGCCAGCGTTCTGGCCACGGTCAAGCGCGACGGCATCGAGCGCAAGGGTGGTGAATGGTCCGCCGAGGAAGAGGACAGTTTCAAACANCCGATCCGCGACCTCTACGAGGCCGAAGGCTCTCCCTACTTCTCCACGGCGCGCCTCTGGGATGATGGCATCATCGACCCGGCTGATNCCCGCCGTGTCCTTGGCCTCGCCCTGTCAGCCAGCCTCAATGCTCCGTTCCCGGACAGGGGGTTCGGCGTGTTCCGGATGTAGACATGAGCAAGTATAGCGAGCTAGTCACTTCGATAGGTCCCTATGCTTGGGAACTCACGCTTGCAATACTCTTTACTCTGATAGGCGCCGTCTTCTCTCGACACGAGATNGGAAAACGCGAGCGTCGCGCTGTTGTGAAAGAGATCATCACGATTCAACGGCGGCTTTTCAATTTTGCTACACGAAATTGGACCCAAGAAGGCGGCAACCGCGAGGTGTGGATGATNGAGCTACTTGTAGAACGAGTCGGCACGTTGCGCACGATGGTAACTTCTAAAGACAAACTGCCCGAGAAGCTCGATCAGTATTTCACATCATATGAAGTCGCATTGCAGGAGTTCGGAGCCATCTTCACCTCTGCTGCGCGAAGAGGTGAACGCTTTTGGAAAGCGTATGAGCGTACCACATTTACGGCGCGCCAATTGAGCCGTACTCTTTCAAAGCACTACACAGCTGAGCAGTTGGAAGTGTTTGATCAGTTCGATGGGGCAAGAGACTCCCTTCGCCAATCGAGCGACACAAGTTTTCTGACGTGAAATTGTCAGTAGTAATCCTACGTATAAGGCCGCATCGCCACGCGTGGTAAACAGTTCTTGTTCCCGACAGGAGGCTGACCCGTGTCCAAGAAAATCTGCATCATTGACGGCCATCCGGATGCAAATCCGGACCATCTTATCCATGCGCTTTGCAATGCATACGAAACCGGTGCGGTGGAGGAGGGGCATCAAGTGTCGCGCATCAACGTTGGCGGTATGGAAGTGCCCTTCCTGAACTCTCAGGACGAGTTCGATACACCTCCGCCTGAGCCCATTCTGAGTTTGCGGGAGCAGATCGGCGTTGCGGACCATCTCGTCATCGCCTTTCCGCTCTGGATGGGCGGCATGCCGGCCCGGCTGAAGGCGTTTCTGGAACAGGCAGCGCGTGCGGGCTTCTTTCTGAAGCCAGGCCAGTCTGACCATGAGTGGCCCGAGCGCATGATGAAGGGTAAGTCTGCGAGGATCATCATCACAATGGGCATGCCGGATTTGATGTACCGTTTCGGAATGGATGCNGGNGCTCTTGAAAGCTCTGGAGCGCGGTGTGCTTGGCCTGTCCGGCTTCAAGCCGATGCATCACACCATCATTGGCAGTGTGGGCGCGCTGACAGAGTCGAAGATCGAATCCTGGATGACTTTCATGAAGGAGATNGGTGGCGAAGCNGTTTGACGGCTTTCATTACATCTTCGTCGTGAACGTCTTTTCACGCATCATTACCNNCCATTTCGCGTACCTTCGTCTCTGTCGCGGTCCCCTGCGACACCTGAAGTGAGAAGGAGTTCGAATATGATCAGACGCAGCAGCTTTCTCGTGACAGCCGCCATGATGACGGCCCTGATGGGCCATGCGGGCGAAATGCCCGACTTCTCGCAGTTGGATCTGGATGATGATGGCCTGATCAGTGAGGACGAGTTTGTGAGCCATCATGCCAACGCAGGCGCGGCCAGCGAGGCAGAGGCGAAGGCCCGGTTCACCAAGCTTGACCTGAACTCGAATGGTACCGTGTCCGAAGAAGAACTGGCAGACGCCCTTGCTGCCTGGCGGGGACGGTCCGAAGACAGCGCTGTCATGACGGCGNCCCAACCCGCTCGGTAGGGAAGCCATCAGGCAGNTGCTGAAGGGGTCCGCCGGTCCTGCGGACCCCTTTTCATTTGAGGCCGATACGGTAAACACGCGCGATGTCTGAAGCGCACTCGTCCACGGCGAACAGGTTTGATCTCATCCGTCTGGNGCTNGCCTCGACGGTATTTGTCTACCACGCCATNGTTTTGTCATCGCTCGCGCCAATGAGTGGGTTGGAGGCAGGATGGGGCCAGCTCGCAGAAATCGCCATTCAAGGCTTNTTCATCGTGTCCGGCGCTTTGGTGGCGGGATCTCTGGTGCGATCCCAAGGTCTTGCGGACTATGCGGGAAAGCGGGNGCGAAGNCTNTATCCGGCCTATCTGGTCGTTGTCTTGATCCCAGCAATCATCTGTTTGCTGATGGGCGGAGACGTNCGNGGCGTCGGCGAGTACATCGCGGCCAATCTGGTTTTCCTGAATTTCCTGTCGCCNGACTTGNCGGGCGTGTTTGAAGGCAACCGCTTCACGGAAGCGAACGGCGCGCTTTGGACGCTGAAGATCGAGGGGATGTTTTATATCTGCCTTCCGGTCATTGGTTGGCTGCTCAGATTGTTCGGACGGGCAAAATGGCTGTTTCTGATCGGAATTTATGCGGCGGGAGAGGCGTGGCGCCAGCTTGTGCCGGTCATGCTGGATCATCCCGATGCGCCCATGCTTGCGCGTCAGTTGCCAGGCCAGATGGCCTTCTTTGCCAGTGGTATTGCGCTTTGGCAGATGTGGGGTACCGCAAAGGCGAAGCCACTTTGGTTCGGCGTGCTGGGATTCCTCGTAACCGCTCTTTCATTCGCGCATCCCTGGTTGGAGCCGCTGCGCGCGGCGGGGCTGACGGGCTTGATAGCTTGCATCGCTTTCCTGCCGGGCCCGGCCTTGAATGCGGCTCGTTTTGGCGACATCAGCTATGGCGTCTACATCACGCATTTTCCCATACTACAGGCTTTGGTGGCGCTCGGTGTGTTCGCCTCGTTGGGATATGCGGCCGGATTCATGCTCTCCGCCGCGCTGGTGATCGCCGCCAGCTATGCGCTGTGGCATCTTGTCGAACGGCGCGCCTTGCGCCCGTCCAGCCACTACCGCAAGGTGGCAGAATACACTGAACAGGAATGATCCCATGCGCGATTCCGAATACGATCTCATCACGCTTGAAGCGACGCAGGAGGGCCTCGCCGTCGTTACACTGAACCGCCCGGATGTGCACAACGCATTCAACGCGGAGCTGATTGCGGAGCTGACAGATGCCTTTCACACGATTGCAGACCAGCGAACGATCCGGATGATGATCCTGCGCGGGGCGGGAAAGAGCTTTTCCGCTGGCGCAGACCTGAATTGGATGAAGCTGGCGGCAACGCACACGCGCGACGATAACGAACGCGATGCCATGAATTTGGCCGAGATGCTACGGGCGCTTTACGAGATGCCGCAGATGACATTGGCGTTGGTCCAGGGGGCCGCGATGGGCGGCGGCGCGGGCCTTGTGGCGGCGTGTGACGTGGCTGTCGCCATGAAGGGTACGAAGTTCCGGTTTTCAGAGGTGCGTCTCGGCCTGACCCCTGCCACGATCAGTCCCTACGTCATTGAAGCGATTGGTCCACGCTGGGCGAAAGCACTATTCACCACGGCGGAAACGTTCGATGCCGACTATGCCGAGCGGCTCGGGCTCGTGCAGTATGTCGTCGAAACCGAAGCAGACATGACGGCGATGGAGGAGCACCTCGCAGATCTGGTCTTTGCCGCTGCGCCGGGCGCTGTTGCCGACAGCAAGGCGCTGGTGCGGGACGTGTCGGGTGTGTTCATCGACAAGGACCTCAGCCACGATACGTCAAAGCGGATCGCGGCTCGCCGTGCTTCAGAAGAGGGCAAGGAAGGTATCGCCGCCTTCCTGGACAAGCGTCCGCCTAGCTGGGGGAAGTAGGCTCTCCTCAGACGGGGAGGCCCCAGTCTCTCAACACGTGAATCGTTGCGTCGACCGGGTTGATCCCGGTCATTGCCTCAATCTGATTCTGGAAGACGTAGGCCACAATTCCGAACAGGATGATATAGATCACGAACTGCATCAGGGATTTCAGGATGAAGGCGCCTGCGCTGCCGGCGACAAAGCCAATGGCACCAAGGATCAGTGAGCCTGCCACGGGGCTGAGATTGCTGACATCTGCGGCCTGAGTGAAGCCGATGTAACCGCCGACACCTGCGCCGATTATGCCCGCAACACTGCTGATCCTGATCCCTGAAGCATAGGCCATAAGATACTCCCGTGGTTTACCTGCGTTAACCCTTACGATAGCTCGCCGGGCTGTCAAAGGCGGAATTTGGACGGGCAATCGCCCCCTCGTGGCCGGGCTTGCACCTCGTTTGCGCCGTGTTTGGACCGGATAGACATGTGGATGACCATGCCGCCCCCCAATTCGACTCGTTTGCAAATTCGTCTTCATGATGCGCGGGCGGCGCTGCATGCGCGATACGTGCGCGGGCCCGTGTCGCAGGCTGTGTTCGAATTCGTCGCCTTTGGCATCAAGCAGGGGTGGGCCTGCCTGTTTGGCGGTCTCATGCTTGGCCTGCTCCTGGCCACCTTTCTTTGGTATCCTGAAACGGCGATGCTCAGTCGGTATGATTTCCTTGTTCTAGGGGCGATCGTGATACAGGTCAGCATGCTCTGGACCGGATTGGAGACTTGGGAGGAGGCAAAGGTCATCCTCGTCTTCCACATCGTCGGAACGGTGATGGAATTGTTCAAGACGGCGCATGGCAGCTGGATCTATCCTGAAGACAGCTTGCTGCGCATCGCGGGCGTGCCGCTTTTCACGGGTTTCATGTATGCAGCAGTCGGCTCATATCTCGCGCGAGTCTGGCGACTGTTCGAGTTCAGGTTCGACCGATTCCCGCCACTCTGGATTCAGGCTGCCCTTGCCACAGCCATCTATGTGAACTTCTTCGCGCATCACTGGCTGCCGGATATCCGAATCGGACTGTTTGCGGCCACGGCGATGGTTTACGGCCCTTGCGTGGTCTGGTTTCGCGCCGATGAAGCGCATAGGCCGATGCCGCTCGTAATCGGCTTCATATTGGTGGCATTGTTCATCTGGTTTGCGGAGAATATTGGCACATTCACCCGCGCCTGGGCCTATCCCGGCCAGACTGAAGGCTGGCATCCGGTTTCCCTATCCAAGCTCGGTGCATGGTATTTGCTGATGATCATCAGTTTTGTTCTGGTGGCGTGCGTCCATCGCAGCGGGCAGGCTAGTCAGCGCTCGCTGTCATCTGGGACGCGCAGGCCATGAAAAGATCGTCGACCACGTCAAAATACTTGATCTCCGCCGCGCTCAAGGCCTCTCGGCTAACTCCGGCGACTGAGGCGCGCTCATAGATTTGCTCGTCCGGCACGTTTCCTCGCAAGGCGTCGCTCATCAGCATCCAAAGACGAACCTGCTGGTCGCCAGCATCTGTGCGGCTCACCCAGTTTCTGACATTTGCCGTGATACAGCCGCAGGCAGGCTCCATTCCCGGAAGCGCCTCATCGCATTGTTGGGCGAACGCATTCATCACCGGGTCGACATCCAGAAATTCTGCGTTTGCGGGCAGTATCACCAGCAGTGCTGACAGCATAAGGGCCGGGTATTTCATACAGTTTGACCTTCCATAGCAGAGCCCTGATGCTTGTCTTTGTCGACAAAATCGGGTCTTGCTTCTCCCATGTTGAAAAAGCTCCTGATTGCCAATCGCGGCGAAATCGCCTGTCGCATCATGGCCACTTGCCGGGACCTCGGCATACAAACCGTGGCCGTTTATTCCGACGCCGATGCCCGCGCAAAACATGTTCGCGAATCGGACGAGTCTGTTCATATCGGACCTGCTCCGGCCACAGAAAGCTACCTGAATGGGGAGGCTATCCTTGCCGCAGCCAAGGCCACAGGCGCGGATGCGATTCATCCCGGCTATGGTTTCCTGTCCGAGAATGCTGATTTTGCGGAAGCGGTGGAGAACGCAGGCCTGATCTGGGTCGGGCCGTCGGCCAAGGCGATCCGGTCCATGGGGCCAAAGGATGAGGCAAAGCGTATTGCCGAAGAAGCAGGTGTTCCCGTGCTGCCCGGGTATCGCGGGGAGGGGCAGGATCTGGAAACGCTCGCCGAGGCTGCCCAAAACATCGGGTTTCCATTGCTTATCAAGGCCGTGGCGGGCGGCGGCGGTCGCGGGATCCGCCTTGTCAGCGAGCCGGGCCAATTGAAAGCCGAACTGGAAAGCGCGGTGCGCGAGGCGGAAAGCGCCTTTGGTGATGGCCGGGTGATGCTGGAGAAACTGGTCCAGCAGCCGCGCCACATCGAGGTACAGGTGTTCGGCGATGCACAGGGCAATGTCGTCCACCTCTATGAGCGCGATTGCTCGCTTCAGCGCCGCCGCCAGAAAGTCATCGAAGAAGCGCCCGCACCGGGCATGCCGGAAGACGTACGCGCGGCGATGACGGATGCAGCGGTCAAGCTGGCCANGGCGGTNGGCTATCAGGGNGCCGGTACGGTGGAGTTCATCGTGGACGGATCGAAACCGCTGGCGGTAGATACGTTCTGGTTCCTGGAAATGAACACCCGCCTTCAGGTCGAGCATCCGGTGACGGAATGCATTACGGGGCAAGATCTCGTCGAATGGCAGTTGCGTGTCGCGTCCGGTCAGCCNCTTCCTCTGGCACAGGATCAGATCCCTTTGATTGGCCACGCCATAGAGGCGCGTGTCTGCGCGGAAGACCCGGCTGACGGTTTCCGTCCGGGTGCAGGTTTGATCCTGGAATTTGGATTGCTGCAGCCGATTGATGGCGAGACCATTCGTTGGGATGCCGGGTTTGAGACCGGTGACCGTGTGCCGTCGAACTATGACTCCATGATCGCCAAGCTGATCGTGTCGGGTGGAGACNGTGATGAGGCGGTGGACCTGTTGGTGGAGACGCTGACCCATACACAATTGTCCGGCGTACCGGCAAATACCGGCTTCCTNCGCCGCTGCGCTCAGTCTGATGCGTTCCGGGACGGTACACATCACGTGAACTGGATTGCCGAGCAGGGNGACGCTCTGACTCATTCGCCATCGGANCATCAGCACGCCTCAGTGCTGGCGGTCAGTGATATTCAGCTTGATGATGCTGGCGCAGGTATGCCCTGGGATATTCGCGACGGTTTTCGGTCAAATGCAGCGCCNGTCCGCAAGGCGGCTGTGGCCGTGGGNNCGGATGCGGACTGGTTCGACCCGGTGGACCATGATGTGGCGGCTGAAACACCGCTGCCTTTCGTAACAGATCTGTCGCCGCGCCGGTATGCTGTGACGACAGGTGGCGACACGGTGCTGGTTGAGGTGCCGGATTATGATGCAGACGTCGAGGCGGTACTTGGCGGAGATTCCGTCAGCGCGCCCATGCCCGGAAAGCTCTTGTCTATTCAGGTAAAGGCGGGCGACNCGGTGGCCAAGGGTGANCCTGTGGCCGTAATGGAAGCCATGAAAATGGAGCACACACTGTCCGCACCGCGCGACGGGGTGGTCGCTTCAGTTGAGGCCGCTGCCGGAGACCAGGTCGCGGAAGGTGACGTACTGGTTCATCTCGAGGCGGAGTAACCCCCACCCTTCACATGCTGGTGTGCTGCCCCCTGTCCGATGGGTGAAATCGGACCAGACCCGCGCGCCCGGAGAGNGGTGTGGAGGCGCGACAGGCAGGGAACATGTAAAGGGTAGGGGCCGCTGCGTGACTAGGCCGCGACAGCGTAACCGGAATGAATGCGGACCGGGGCTTGCGCTTCTGCGCGATAGCGGCGGTGGACGATGGGCGGGGCGCTGATCTCGCCGAGCGGGTTGGCNGCATAGGCGGTCGGCTCGGTCTTCAGGATCAGTTCGTCATACTCATTACGGGCGATAGACACCGGGACAGCCGANCCGTCGCGNTCTGCGGCGCGGAATTCGACNCCAGTCGATACCAGGGCAATCGCCTGTTCCAGATCCATCCGGAACCCGTCGCCATAAACGACATCGCGCGACTCGACTGGATCGTACTCACATCCCTTGATCACCAAACCCGACATGCCGAAACCCCTTATCAAACTGTGTGCTNAACCTGTTCTCCGCCTGACCGGCGATGTGAGAACATAAGCAGAATATTCACTTTTTGGAAAGGAAAAAGTTCCGANTTTGTTCTAAAATTTCAAAATCAGAATGGAATCAGGACTCTCGTGTTGAAAGTCTCCCGCTATTCGCTTTGTTCACGTTGGGTTCGCTATGGAAANTGACTAGCTCTGCAGCCGNACCAATGCACGCTCCCGTCCGATTAACGGCAACANCGCGCTCATGTCTGGGCCGTGTTCCTGNCCGGTCAGCGCCTTGCGCAGCGGCATGAACAGGCCGCGACCCTTGCGGCCGGTTTCGGCTTTTACGGCGTTGGCCCACGCGCTCCAGCTGTCGCCCGTCAATTCGCCNTCGGGNAACAGTTTCGCGGCGGTCGCAATNAANNCCTTGTCTTCCGCATCGACCAGTGANGTCACGNCGCCGAACACAGTCNCCNCCCAGCNNGCCACTTCGGGCAGAAGAGAGCANTTCTCGCGCACCACGCTCCAGAAGGNNTCGTCCGCCGCGCGCGGGTCCACNGCGGCGAGGCGGNCTTTCACAGCNTCAAANGGNAGGCCATGCAGAATNGCNGCGTTCAGCGACAACAGCTCTGCTTCGTCGAAGCGGGCGGGTGCGCGNCCAATCTTGCCGAAATCGAATTCTGCGACCAGCTGCTCCAGGCTTTCGCGCGCTTCGACATTGTCGGACGTGCCGATCTTGGCCAGCAGAGAGCAGACGGCCATCGGCTCATAGCCTTGCGCGCGCAGTTCCCCCATTGAGAGGGAGCCGAGACGCTTCGACAGGCCCTGGCCATCCGCGCCAATGAGGAGGGGAGTGTGCGCCATGTCTGGCGCCGTGCCACCCAGCGCCTTGAAGATCTCGATCTGAGCGCCGGAATTCGTCACATGGTCTTCGCCGCGGACGACATGGGTAATCTTCGCCTCGATATCATCGACGACTGAGGGCAGCGTATAGAGATAAGAGCCATCTTCGCGGATCAGGATCGGGTCAGACAGGCTGGANGTGTCGATGCTTTGCGGGCCGCGCACCAGATCATTCCACTCGATCCGCTCGCCGGAGAGNTTGAAGCGCCAGTGNGGGCTGCGGCCCTCGGCTTCCAGCTTTGCCTTGTCATCATCGCTCAGAGCCAGAGCCGCGCGGTCATANACGGGCGGGCGTCCACGCGACAGCGCGATCTTGCGCTTGCGGTCCAGTTCGTCTGCCGTCTCGTAGCAGGGATAGAGCAGGCCCATCTCGCGCAACTTGTCTGCGGCGGCGTCATATTCGGCGAACCGGTCAGACTGGCTGAAGCTGTCGTCCCAGGTCAGGCCCAGCCAGGCAAGGTCGGTGCGGATGCCGTCCTCATATTCCTGTGTCGAGCGTTCTGTATCGGTGTCATCAATGCGCAGAATGAACTTTCCCTGCTGCCCCTTGGCGAACAGCCAGTTGATCAGCGCCGTGCGCACATTGCCAACGTGCAAGCGGCCAGTGGGGGAGGGTGCAAAGCGAACAATCGGTGCAGTCATGGAAAAAACCTGTTTTGAAGCGTGCTTTCGACATCAAATTGCGCAAAAAGCCAAGGGAGGGATGCCACATTCTTGCTAATGTGCGTGCTATTGTGCGAGGGGCAACTGAGTCGCCGTCGAGGAGAGGTAGATGAGACTGGGCTGTATTCTTATCGCAGCGGGCCTGCTTGCGGCCTGCGGACAGGAGCGTGAGGCCGCGCCAGCAGAGGCGCCCGTCGCCGCACCTGCGCCGTCGGAACCATCAGAACTGAGCAGCGCGCTGGAAGAAGAGCCTGCGCCGCTGCCGGCCGATGATGTCGATTACCAGAAGCTGTCAGGATACGATTCCACCTGGTATGTCAGTGCGGGCTGGCCGGGGGAGTATCCAGCCGGATTTGCCGTTCTGGATGCAGGTATCAGCGCGCCCGCCTGGACCGTACCGAATGGCGATCGCGAGNCTGATGCCAGCTGCACTCTGCCGCAATNCGCCAATTACCAGCTCTGGAACACTGAGCGCGTGGAGGGCGACGACCTTCGCTTCTTCGTCGCGACCAAGACATTCCCGGTAACGCTCAACCAGAATGCCAGTGTGGAATACATTTCCGATGGCGAAATTCGCAAGCTTGAACTGACTGCGGGCGACCAGCTGACTTTCCTGCGCTATCTGGGCGAGGGGTTCACCGTCTTGTCGTTTGAAGGCGTCGAGTACGGGATCAACGAGGCCGAGTTGCGCGATGTCAGCGATATCGGTTCAATGCCCACGGTCGAAGACCAGTGGGTGCGTGTCACCTGCGCAGATGGCAGCCAGCCCTGGCTGCTCTATGCGGCGATGATAGAGCTCGACGGGGTGGTGCCATCGCCCATGCTGGCCTACGGCGAGTCATGGGACATTGCGCCTGAAGACGTTGAGCAGGTTCGCGCCGAGGCCGAGGCCAACCGCCTTGCCTATGAGGGGCTGGAGCCCGGCGTTCTGGAGTAAACGTCCATCGCGATGGCATTCAGCCGACCTCGCAGGGCCAGCAGGATGATGCTTGCGCTGACNGAGATCNCGGCCATGCCTGCCAGCTGGACCGGAAACGCGATACCGGCGTCAATCAGGTATCCTGTTACCAAAGGGGAAAGCGCGGAGGCGAGCACGATGGCGGCGAAGGTCAGCGCGCGAACCTCTCCCAGATATCGAAGTCCGAACAATTCCGGCATCAGCGTGCCGGCAAGGGCGGAATCCGTTCCTGCGGTCAGCCCGATCAGCACCATTGCCACGGGAACCACCCACACAGCGTCCACCGGCCAGAGCAGCGCGAGGCCCGCGGCCATCGGCAGCTGATAGACGGCCATCATGGCGCGGGCGCTGAACCTGTCGATCAGTCCGCCTGCAAACAGGCTGGCAACGATCCGGGCCAGCGCAAAGGCGGTAAAGGTGGCNGCGAACAGGCCTGCGCTCCACCCCTTCACATCGGTCAGGTGCAATTGATGGAAGAACAGCGCTGTCATCATGGCCGCCGGGTTCACCGCGCACAGGATCAACACCCAGAAAACCGGCGCGCGCAGGACCTCCCGTCGCCGCCAGCTTTGTTTGGCCGGGGCAGGGCGCGTACTTTCNGTCTCTGTCAGNTCNGTTGCCTGGCCTTCCGGCANGCGGTCCTTCGCCAGCAGGCCCCACAGCACCGGGCCAAGGCCAAGCGCCAGCGCGGCGGCTGACAGGGTCCAGGCCAGCCGGTCGCCGGTCAGGGCGATCAGCGCCACGGCCGCCGCCGGAACGATGGCNATGCCCGCCGCATGGCCCAGAGACACAATNCTGACCGCCATGCCGCGCCGCGCTTCNAACCACCGCCCGGTCGCCGTCATCGCCACATGGCCCATCATGCCCTGGCCGAACAGGCGCAGCAGCAAATAGGCCGCAAACAGCATGACCGGGCCCTGCACCCCCGCCATGACGAGGCAGGCCAGCGACAGTCCGGCAACGGTAATCATCGCCGCNNTGCGCGCCCGCACGCGGTCNACGATCTTGCCGAATTCCAGCAGGATCAGCGCGCTGGACGTGGTGGCCAGCGCATAGACAAGGCCCAGTGAGCCGTGGCTGAAGCCGAACCGCTCGATCAGCGCAGAATTGGAGAGCGACACAAAATAGGTTTGCCCGAAGGCAGACCCCATCGTCATCAGGAACCCGGCCAGCAGCCAGCGGAAATTCCCGATGAGAAACCTAGTCATCCCGGAACCGGTTCGTGATCGGATAGCGCCGG
The DNA here is from genome assembly GCF_002172815.1 of Hyphomonas sp. TMED31. Lineage (NCBI taxonomy): Bacteria > Pseudomonadati > Pseudomonadota > Alphaproteobacteria > Hyphomonadales > Hyphomonadaceae > Hyphomonas > Hyphomonas sp. TMED31. The sequence goes on from NZ_NHCK01000099.1 coordinate 15,759, forward strand.
TCGCGGCCGAAATTCTTGCCGCCNACCTTCACGCCGGGCGGGGCCTGACGGCGCTTGTACTCCGCGATGTAGAGCAGATGCTCGATCCGTTTCACCACGGCCCGGTCATGCCCGCGGGCGAGGATGGCCTCGATCGGCTCTTCCGCGTCCACCAGGCCGCGCAGAATGTCATCCAGCACGTCATAAGGGGGCAGGGAGTCATCATCGCGCTGGTCTTCGCGCAGTTCGGCGCTTGGCGGCTTGGTGATGATNCGCTCCGGGATCACTTCGCCGCCGGGGCCCAGCGCNCCGCGNGGCACCNTCGTGTTGCGCCACTTGGCCAGNTCGAACACTTCGGTCTTGTAGAAATCCTTCAGCGCATTNTAGCCGCCGCACATGTCGCCATANAGCGTNGCATAGCCNACCGCCATNTCANNCTTGTTGCCCGTCGTCACCACCATATGGCCGAACTTGTTCGACAGCGCCATCAGCGTCACCGCCCTCAGGCGCGACTGGATGTTCTCTTCGGTCGTGTCCGGNTTGGTGCCGGCAAACTGGTCGGCCAGCATCTCGCCCATCGCNCCCACGCCGGGGGCNATNTTGATGCTGTCATANTTNACGCCCAGCGCCTCGGCGCAGGCTTTNGCGTCTTCCAGACTGTCCGAGGACGTATATTTNGACGGCATCATCACACACCAGACCCGGTCCGGCCCCAACGCATCCAC
>NZ_NHCK01000100.1:0-10289 GCF_002172815.1 Hyphomonas sp. TMED31
ATTGGAACCGTATTTCGCACTGCCCGGCCCGCGCACGACTTCAATGGCGCTCGCCACTTCATGATGCGGCTCGAACAGGGAATTCACGTTTCCGAAGGCGGGCGAGCGCACCGGCACGCCATTCTCCATGATCAGGAAACTGCCCTGCCCGGCCCCGCCGGTCAGGACGGGGCTGCGGATGGCGATCAGGTGCTCCTGCCCGGAATTCATCTGGATGTTCACGCCGGGCAGCTTGTTCAGGATTTCGGCTGGATGGTCCGCAAGCGTGTCCGCGATCTCGGCATTATCCAGAACGGCCAGGCTACCGGGATCGGTCTCTGCCCGGTCACCCCAGACATTGACCGGCTCCAGTCGTTCCTGCGCGGCTACCGGCATTGCAGCCGCCAAAGCAGCACCACTCGCGGCGAACACGCCTGCCCAAATTCGTCTCATTCTCATGTCTCGCACTCGTGCCAATCCCAGACCTGAAGTCTAGGCCTGACCGTGCGACAGGCGAGGGAAAAGATCAGCCGCCCGTGAACAATTGATATGGCAATGCGCCGACCACTGCGCCGGACAGACAAGTCGCCAGCGTGCCCGCCAGCAGGGTCCGCCAGGCCAGCGCCAGGAAATCGTCCCGCCGCGCTGGCTCCACAATGCTCAGGCCGCCGATCAGGATGCCCATCGAACCGAAATTGGCNAAGCCGCAAATGGCGTGCGCCGTGATCATGCGTGTGCGCGGATCCATTGCGTCAACCGGAACTTCGGCCAGTTGAAGGAAGGCGACAAANTCCGTCANCACGGTCTTNACCCCCATGAGAGAACCNGACTGCGCCGCCTCTCCCATTGGCACGCCGATCATGTACATTAGCGGCGCGAAGATCCAGCCCAGCACCCGCTCGATGGATAGCGGCGCGCCCGCCACATCCGGGAACAGTCCAAGTCCGGCATTGACCAGCCAAAGCAGGGCCAGCGCCGCGATCAGCATGGTCGTGATGTTCAGAACGATCTTCAGGCCGTCAGACGCGCCGGTCGAAAAGGCATCCATAGTCGAAGAATAGCTGAAATCCGGCTCTTTCATACGCTCGGTCGCGGGCGTCGTCTCGGGGACCAGACAGAGTGCAACAGCCACTGCCGCAGGGGCTGCCATGATGGAGGCGGTCAGCAATTGTGCCAGCGGATTTTCCATCTTGCCTTCGAGGAATGATCCATAAACGACCAGCACACTGCCAGCGATGGTCGCAAAGCCTGCCGTCATCATGATCAGCAATTCAGACCGGGTCATCCCCTTGATGTAGGGCCGGATCAACACGGGCGCTTCGGTCATGCCCATGAATACGTTGGCGGACACAGCAAGAGACGTTGCCCCGCCAAGCCCCATCGCACGCTGGAAGATATAGGCAAAGCCATTCGTGATCCATTGAAGGATACGCCAGTGCCAGAGAATGGCGGATAGCGCAGCGACAACGATCACGATCGGCAGGATCTGGAAGAAGAACAGCGGCGGCGGCGAGCCATCCATCAATTGCTGCGCGGCCACATTGTCCCCGACATAGCCGAACACAAAACTCGTGCCGGCCCGCGTCGCATTCTGCAGGCCATCAACCACGTCATTGGCCTTGAACAGGATCGCGCGCACGAAGGGAATGCCGAACAGGATGAGCGCGAATACGAATTGCATGATCGTTGCGCCGACGACCAGCTTGAACGGGAACAGCTTGCGCTTCTCCGACAAGACCCAGCACACGCCATAGATCAGGACGATGCCGATCAGCGCCCGCGCATTGTCCCAACCCCATTCATATCCCGCGATTGAAAGCATCCGCCGCTCCCTTTCCCCAAAGTGTCACATTCAGGCTTAGCCGCGCCGTGGCCGAAGGGGAAGCATTCTTGTGCGCTACCGGGTGCAACTCCCCGAGCCTGCCCATCCTTCGACTTCGCTCAGGATGAGCGCTGCAATCTGGCAGCAGGGTGCGGACTCATCCTGAGCGAAGTCGAAGGACGAGCGAAGTNGNAGCACAGGCGCGGAAGACCAGAGCCCGGCCCTCTCCCAACGTCCGGCTTGCGCCGCCCGATTGCGCCTGCTCAACTGCCCCGCATGGAAACGCTCATCCCCATCGCGCACGAAATTGCCGACAAGCTCATGACGCGCGGCGAAACCGTCGCCGTCTCGGAATCCTCGGCGGGCGGCCTGATCTCCGCCGCCCTGCTCGCCGTTCCTGGCGCGTCCCGCTACTATCGCGGTGGCGGCGTCATCTACACGCCGAAGGCTTTCAAGCATTTGCTGGACCTGACCCGCGAAGACCTTGGCGACATGCGCTCCTCAACGGAGCCCTATGCCCGCCTGCTTGCCAATACGATCCGCGGAAAGCTCGCCGCCGATTGGGGCATTTGCGAAACCGGCGCCTCCGGCCCAACCGGCAATGGCTATGGCGACGCAGCGGGCCATACCTGCGTAGCGGTGGTTGGCCCGAACCGGTTTGAAATCTCCACCACGCTGGAAACCGGCCTCACCGACCGCCCGGAGAACATGCGCCTCTTTGCGAAAGAGGCGCTCGAAGTACTCCAGGCGGCGATAGGCTGACCTACCCCACCTTGCAGACGCAGAGCTTGTTGCCGTCCGGGTCCCGGAAATAGGCACCGTAGAAGGTTGGCATGCGCTCGCCCGGTTCGCCTTCGCACGTGCCGCCCAATTCCAGCGCCTTCTTGTAGGCCCGGTCAACCGTGTCGCGATCCTTGCATGAGAGCGCGGGCATGACACCATTTCCAACGGTCGCCGCCTCGCCATCATAGGGGCCACCAATCCCGATCATCGGCTGTCCGGGGCCCGTTGCGTAGAATTGCAGACGGTCATTGGCATAGACGCGCTGCCCGCCCAGTTCCCCGAGAACGGCATCGTAGAATTCCAGCGCCTGTTCCTTGTTGTTCGAGCCTAAAGTCACATAAGCCAGCATGGGTATCCTCCGTGGATGCGTCTTGGTGTTGACNNAACGCAATCATGCCGCGTCATTGCGCGCAAGAGGTGACCCTAGGGGCATGCTTGACGTTTACGTCAGCGTTTGGTCAGAGACTGGGGCAAACAGTCAAAGGAATGAGGAGTCTTCCCATGTCAGATATCCGTTTCGACGATCGCGTCGCCATTGTCACTGGTGCGGGTGGCGGTCTCGGCCGTTGTCATGCGCTGGAACTCGCCCGCCGNGGCGCNAAAGTGGTCGTNAATGACCTNGGCGGCTCAATGGACGGCACNGGCGGCAACTCCGAAGCGGCNGAAGCCGTTGTNAAGGAAATCGAAGCGCTCGGCGGCGAAGCCATTGCAAACGGTTCGTCTGTTTCCGACGAAGCTGGCGTGAAGAAGATGATCGACGATACGATGGCCAAATGGGGCCGCATCGACATCATCATCGCCAATGCCGGTATCCTGCGCGACAAATCCTTCTCCAAGATGACACAGGGCGACATCGATCTGGTGCTCGACGTTCACCTGCGCGGCACGTTCATGCCGGTTCACGCAGCCTGGAACATCATGAAGGAACAGAATTTCGGNCGCATCGTGGTCACCACCTCCTCGACCGGNCTCTANGGCAATTTNGGNCAGGCNAANTACGGNGCNGCCAAGCTNGGCGTGGTCGGCATGATGAACACGCTGAAGATCGAAGGCGCGAAAAACAACATCAAGATCAACGCAGTCTGCCCGATTGCGGCAACCCGCATGACGCAAGGCCTGATGCCAGATGAAGTGCTGGCCCAGCTGAAGCCTGAATATGTCACGCCGGGCGTGATGAATCTGGTGAAAGACGATGCCCCATCCGGCATGATCCTGTCCGCAGGCGCTGGCGCATTCTCCATGGCCCGCATCGTTGAGACCGAAGGCGTCTTTGTCGGCCAGGGCGAAGGCCTGTCCGCTGAAGCCGTCGCCGCGAAATGGGACCAGATCACTGATGTGGCCACCACGAAGCCGGCCTTCCAGTCTGGCGGTGAGCACGGCCAGAACATCTTCGCAGCCGTTGCAGCCGGCATGAAAGGCTAAGGCTCACGCCTTGCCAAATACGCGATCGGGGCGCAGGGTTCTCTCGTGAAAGGAGACTCCCATGCGCCTCATCGCTCTTGTCCTGTCCGTGACCCTTCTCGCCGGCTGTGCCTGGTTCGAGAAGCCCCCGGAAGACCTGCCGCCCATTGAGGCGGAAGCACCGCCTCCCGCTCCAGAAGCGCCGGATGACGCGCCAACCCTGCCCCAAACCGCCGGGGTCGGTGAGACCTGTGGCGGCATCGCCGCCATTGCGTGCGAAGACGGCCTGTTCTGCAAAATGGAGGATGGCGCCTGCCGTAACATCGCGGACCCTGCGGGCGTCTGCTCCGAAGTCCGCCCGATGTGCACACGCGAATACCGCCCGGTCTGCGGCTGCGACGGCAAGACCTATGGCAATACATGCGAAGCCCACGCCGCCATGACCAGCGTCGCCAGTGAGGGCCCCTGCTTGCAGGAAACCGCGTCGGACTAGCGCTCGGGAACCAGCCCGAACACCTGATCCAGTTTCGGGCTTATTCCTGCATCGCCTTGAGATACATGGAATTTACCGGTCGCGAGAAGACGCGCTCCACCATTGGAACGAAAAATTCCAGCGGCTCGCTCTCATAGTCCGGATCGAATGCGGCCTGATCATAGAGATGGCAGAATTGCGCGCAGTGCTCGTAGTGCGGGCTGTCCTTGAAATGCTCCCGCAAATTCCGGTCGAGGCCGATATGGTGGAAGAAATAATAGCCCTGGAACGCACCATGATTGGCCACCATCCAGTGATTGGCCTCTGACACGAACGGCTTCAGGATCGCAGCGGCCACATCCGGGTGATTATAGCTGCCCAGCGTGTCGCCGATATCATGCAGCAGCGCGCAGACGACATATTCCTCGTCCCGCCCGTCGCGGTGCGCGCGTGTCGCCGTTTGTAGCGAATGTTCAAGCCGGTCGACCGGGAATCCGCCAAAGTCCCCATCCAGCAAGCGAAGATGATCAAGCACGCGCTTGGCGAGGCCCTTGTTGAAGCTTTTCGAGTGCTCAACAATGATGTCCCAGTCTTCCTTCGTGCCTTCCAGCATTTCCCGGAATTTCGCGCGGTCGCCCATTTCGTGCCCGTCGGCCATGTCTGTCTCTCCCTTGTGTTTTACCGGAGACTACACCGATGACGCGCGCGTCACAAATGGAAACGCCCCCGGCCCTTTCGGACCGGAGGCGCGACTGCGACGCTTGCCTGACGCCTAGTCCCAGAGGGAGCCGAGCGCGAGACGTTCCCGCCATGTGTTGCGCGGCGGTACATGCGCTGGCCCACAATCTGGACAGACATGATTGTGCAGCCGATCCGCCAGCTTCCAGGCTGACTCGCCTGTCCGGATACCGGATGCCACCACAACATCGACCAGGCTCCGCAAATGGGCGTCACTCAGATCATCATTGTTCCGCAGCAAGGCTTCCGCCAATCGCCAGCCCGCTGCGTCCTGGCGCAGGGCCATGACCACAGGCGGACTGGACGATTTTCGCACTGCGTACACTGCCATCCGCCCCATTGCGAGATCGGCTGAGAAGTCTCGCAGACAGTTGCGAAACTCCAGGGCGATCTCGTTCAGGGCCTTGCGTGTCCGGACGGGCTTGAACCAGTCCGGCAGAGCGGGTGGCGCAAGCACGAGACCGAACTCGTCCGGCTGGAGTGCTTCGGCTGCCATATCGAACAAGGCTAGCGGGCTGGTTGCCCGGCTCCACCGTTGCACGATCCTGGCCGCTTCACCGCTGCCATGAATCTGCAGGGCAAGAGCATAGGCTTCCGCCAGATCCTCCACAGCCTCCGGTCGATGTGGCAAGTTCGCCAGAATGCCCGGCACACGAAGCGCGGCCGGAATCTTTGCGATCAGGCCCAAACGAGCCGCTTCAATCCGCGGCATATGCCGCAGGACTTTCACCGATTCCGGATCGGCAAACAGCTTCAGGAGATTGGCATACGCCGCTGCATCCCAAAGAGTTTCTCCGATCCGCCCCAATGCTTTCATCAAACCACCGGGGGCCTCGCCACCCATCAGGATGCGAGCCAAATCCGCGTCGCGGGCGCGCTCCACCGCGTGAACAATGTCCACGCCATCATCGGCGGAACTGTTCCAGCGGCGCTCCAGCAGGATAGCCGCCGCGTGGCGACGCGCCGTGGGAAGGGTCAGGAACCCTCCGTGTGGCGCGGGCCAGAAACGGGCGATCCGTTCAGCGTGGAGCCCGGCCACATGGCCGAGCAAGGGCGTCGCTGCCGACGGCTTGCCAAACAGCAAGACGCCAGCGCGGGTCATGGGCGCGCCCATGATCCACCTCCTTTCATACGATCCGCAAGCTGATCTCTTCAGCTCGGAATCATCGAAGTTCAGATATTGTCGATATCAGGAGGCGACCGGCCACTGCGCGGGCGCCGCTGATGGCACTCCCCGCATCTGCGAGGAGCTGCTTGTATTTCTACAATTTAGCTTCATCTCGTTTCTTCCGGTAAATACACCAAACCATCCGCTTACGAATGAATAGCTTGACAGGAATTGGGCGTATAAACCACGCTGCGACATGTTGTCAACCTTTGAGGCAAACAATTTGTTTCAGTGTGTGAACCACTTCCACAAGACCTGTCTGCGCGGCCACGACGGCGTCCTCGCGGCCGTGAAAGTCATCCGCTGACCGAACAAATGCCTTTCAGGGCAGTTCAGGCGATGATTAGTCCGCCACCACGCGGGCGCTTTGTTCGAACCGATCAACAAAATCGGAAAGCTCGATGACGAAATCATCTTCGTCATGGAATGCCTCATCCGAAAGGTGCGGCTGCTCGCGGGCCTTGTACCAGTCTGCATATTGCTCGGTTTCGCGGCTCAGCTTCCTGTAGTGGGTGGAATAGGTCTTCACGCGCATCAGTGGAGTCTCGCCATCGAACTCAAGGCGCATCAAACGCATCCATCCATCACCGATTCCAACGGGCCAGGCGGACTGCACACCCGCTTCAATCGCGGTCTGTCCCCGGTCCTGATAGTCCGCCAACACCTGCCAGACCTTGCGACCGGCGGCGTTGTCGTCCACACGCCACGCCTGTCCGTGCTGATGACCGCACAGAACGAGGAAGATCTGCTCATTCTGGCTGATCAGTTTTTCCCAGACCATCTGAGGCGAATTGTGGATTGGGTCGACCGCATGCCCGTCCACGATGGCGTTCGGTGCGCGCTCGCCATCCTGTCTCAAATAGTCATGCGTAGAAATGATCGTCGGCAAGCCGGGATAGGCCTCCATCACGGACGCAGCCCATGCCAGCGTATCGTTGGGGGGATCGAACTGAAGGCCGATATGCAGGAAGCGATACCCGCCCGCCTCGAAGACCTGCGCGCTATCGGCCCCGCCATCATGGCTGGAAACGTACCAGGGCTTGTCTTTGAAGAATTCGGTGTCGGCCCCGAACACGGACCGGAAATTCTCCAACCCGCCCGGATGAAGCACTCCCAGCGAGCCCGCCAGATCATTCATGTCGACTTCTGCAGGGCTCGTTGCCTTCGGCGGAAACTTCGCATCGGTCCACATCGCGTCGTAATCATGGTTGCCCGGAACGACAGAAAAGGGTGTCTTTCCCGCGATCAGGCTGAAGCCTTCATGGGCTTTCGGCATTTCCACGGTCAGGGTCTTGTCACTGGGGGCGAGGTGCGCGTTCATGATCGGGTTGGGAACAGACTTGAAGCCCCGCGCCGCATGCTCCGGGTCCATCGCCAGTGTCTGATGCTGCCAGACATCACCCAATGAGGTGACAAAGGCGATATCACCTCCCTCGCTTTCCAGATTGTCGGCAATGTACTGCATTTGCTCCAGGAACAGCTCATTGGCGTCGAACGGAAAGCCCTCTGCCATCTGATGGGTGTAGTCCAGATAATTCTGAGTATCCGGCAAAACGGCAATCGTGAAACCAGAATCCTGCTCGGCCCCGGCATTGGCGACCTGCTTCGCCGGCGGCGTCGCGACGGTAACCCGCTCGGCTGGCGCAGGCGCGCTGCAGGCGGACAGCAAGATGGCTGAAGAGGCAAGAAAAACCGCCGATGGCAGGCGAACAGATCGGGGCAGACGAATCATGAAGTGTCTCCGGCGCGGGTGAGAGTGCGAACCGCCCCTCGCCTACCTGCGCAGCATGACAGTTTCTTTGGTGCCCGCGCCCGAAAACGAAAAAACCCCGGACATTTCGGTCCGGCGGTCTGAATGGATCACGGAAAGATCCACATACAGGGAGATTTGGGCACCGTGTTCGGCGCACTATCGCCGATGCGCCTAAGACTGCTTCGAAGACACACCTTCATTCTGTCATCACTACTACACCATTCACTACACGAACGAACCGTCCATATAGCTTGGATTTGTGACTGACGGCCACCCAGCTTCCATCAAGCGAAGCAGGGGCTCGTCAGGTCCAGGCGTCCCAGATCGGCGGTTGGGAATAGTCATCCACTCCATTGTCTGACCAATCCCCTGAATCACGGTCATCCATCATGGACTCGCGCGAGCCACCGTCGGAATCGAACCAATCCGCATCACTGTACAGAGCGACAATCTCTCCATGCGCTTCCGCCTCGCCCGAATGGGACACGGCAGTCATGGTGTTGCCTGAGGATGACGCCATTGTCACTGCGCTGATTGCCGTGTCGCCGGAATCGTACAGAAAATGGTCTTCTGACAAATCCGACAGCAGAACGCCTTCCAGCGTCAACATACCCATCTCTGCAACGTCACCGAACAAAACAACATCTGAGCCTTGCTGTTCGGCGGCGGCCAAAATCTCCGAAAAAGAGGTAAAACCTGTACCTTTCAGATCGATAAAGTCAGACGAGGGATCAAAATCGGTGATCACATCATTCCCTTCGGATACGCGGAACAGGTCCCGGCCAAAACTGCCGGTCAATGAATCATTCCCTGCCCCGCCATCGAGGATGTCATTGCCGGCCAGGCCGTTGAGGTCATTGTCCCGTGCATCTCCGATAAGATAGTCGTTCCCGGTTGACCCAATGACATTTTGGATGATGGAATCAATAGCGTTGCCATCCCCTTCCAGGACAAGCCCCAGGTCTGCAAAGGCTTGATTGATCGCGTCATACCAACGGCTCGCGATTTCCGTATAACCCTCATCGGTCGGATGCAGACCATCATCGTTCCGGTTGTCCGGGCCGACATCGCTGATCAGGTCGAGGGACAGGTCGCTCATGTCCACCAAGTGGATGTTGGTCAGGCCGTCCGCATTCAACCGCGCCACAAGATCCATAATTCCCTGATTGGCCACCGCCAGTCCGGGCAACGCCTCTGCATTTCGCGGATTCACCGGATCCTGCGGCAACAGAGTGGACACGAAGATCTGGGCATCCGGGTTCTCTGCAAGAATGATGTTGATGAGACGTTCGATATCCTGCGGCGTGGTCTCGCCCGCATTGGACACTTGCTGATAGGAGTCATTCGTGCCTGCCATCAACAAGACGACGTCCGGTACGAAGCTGGGCAGCTGGGCCGCCAGATAGTTCGCAATCTGGTCTGCCCGGATGCCCGGCGTGCCTTCGTGATTCTGGTCCAGCAGATTGTCAGGGCCGGTCGCCTGACGTCCGACATAATCGATCAGGATGCCCTGTGCGACAAAACTTTGCCAGAGGTCATCCCGATATCCGCCCAGGCTCGTATCATTCGCTTGTGCTGGCCCAATCTCGATCCCGTACGTGATCGAGTCACCGAGCGGAAGAAATTTGAGCGGAATCGACCAGCTGCCATTTCCCAGATCGACCAGACGGCCGTCCGCTTCGTCTGAAAACGACAATGTGTCCGCAGGGGGCGGCGGTGGCAAAGGCTCTCCCGTGGCGACCAGCGAGACATTGTCGATCAGCGTACCGCGCCCGTCATTGCGGCTCGTCTCCACAAAGGCGATCGTGTGATCCCCTTCCGTTAGCGCAACTTCCAGCTCAAACTGCTGCACGCTGCCCTGCACGCTCGTATCAACCGACGCAACGACCACACCATCCACAAGCACGTCAAAGCTCGCAATCCAGTTGTCATCCCGGCGCCGCGCATGGTCCAGGCTCAGAAGGTAGATCCCCTCCTGTCCCTCCGCCACCGTCACTGTCTGCTGGATACCGGAGTTCTCCCGGCCTGCCAGTTCAACCAGACCATTGCCCGCAACACCCAGGTCCGAAACCGCATTCTCCCCCTTCTGGATCTCGAGATCCCCCTGGATCGCAATCCAGCCCGGGATCGCATCGAACAGACCCCAGCCCGACGCCCCCGTAACAGGGTTGTC